>NZ_RZQI01000561.1:0-3582 GCF_003998335.1 Mesorhizobium sp. M7A.F.Ca.CA.002.05.1.1
GGCAAGCCCAGCATTTCGACGAATCGGCGAAGCCAAGTTGCACCAGGGCATCGGCATTGTCGGGCTTGAGCGCCAGCGCACGCCGCAGCAGCTTCGCCGATTCGTCGAAATGCTGGGCTTGCCTGGCCTTGACGCCGGAGGCGTACAGTTCGTCGACCGCCTGGGCCAGCGCGGCGGCAGGCGCCGTTTCAACCGCCAGGAAAACGCATGCCGCAATGACGGCGCGCCGGCCGCGCCACATCAGCGTTTCCCGCTCTTGCGCGCCAGCAGGCGCGCAAGCCGGGCCAGCAGCTCCTCGGGAATGAAGGGTTTCACAAGGTAGTCGTCGGCCCCCTTCTCAAGGGCCGAGACGATGTCCCTTTCGCCCTTGCGGGCGGTCAGCATGACAACCGGGATTTCCGACAAAGCCGGGTCGCTCTTGATGCGGGCAAGAACCTCCAGGCCGTCGGCCTTGGGCATCATCGCATCGAGCACGATGATGTCCGGCGCCTCATGCTCCGCCTTCAAGAGCGCTTCCGCCCCGTCTATGGCCTTGATGACCTCGTATCCCTTTGCCCTGAGCCTGAATTCCATCAGTTCGAGCAAGAGGGGATCGTCATCGCAAATCAGAACTCTTGCCTTCGCTCCGTTCATCAGCCTTGCTCCGGTTCGCGCCTCGTTTTGCCGCTTGCCCCCCGGAGTGATTGATCCATGAACCGACATCCGCCAACGCGGTTCATGCAGACAGAGACATTCTTCTCAATCTCTCGCCGAGCTCCGCCGATGCTGCGCGATTATAGACAACCTGATTCGCTACGCCTGCACCTCGGCACAATCAGTAGATGAATAAGGCGACATGGTATAGGAGCCGTGAACGGCGTCGCACAGTCTGCAGCCAGACTGCGCTCGGTGCCCACGCCAAACGTCGGATCAGGCGCGCGATAGAAGCAATCTTTTGACTTCACCGGCAAGCGCAAGCGGGTCGAATGGTTTGGCGATCACCCCTACCGCCCCCATCGCCAGATAGCGTTCGACTTCATGCGTCTGGGTGCGCGCGGTGATGAACACCACGGGTATCGAAGCCGTCGGCCCAGACTGGGCCAAGCGCCTCAGCGTCTCCGGTCCATCCATATCCGGCATCATTACGTCGAGCAGAATGAGATCGGGCCGCCATTCGGCGGCATCGACCAGCGCCTGCATGCCGGACGGGCAGGACCGCACCTCGAATTCCGGCTCGAGCTCCAGCGACATCTGGGCGATTTCGCGGATATCGTCCTCGTCATCCACATAGAGAATCCTTGCGGGCATGAGCGTCACTCCTCGGCGTGCGCGGCAGGTTGAGTGCGGGGCGAAACCAACATGCTCCTGACCAGCTTTGCCACATCGATTTCCGACGCCCTGGTCTTGGTCATGATGGCCTGAACCCGATCACCGAGTTTCTGGTCGAGCTCCGCCGCCGAAAACACGATGACCCCGGTCTCGAGCGGCAGATCGACCAGCAGGTCCAACCCCGAGCCATCGGGGAGTGCAATATCCAGGATAACCAGGTCGAAGAGATGCTGCGCGATCGCCTCCCGGGCGTCCTTGAGCGTCTTCGCCGAAGTAATCGAGACACCCGAACCCAACCCCTCCGACATCACCGCAAGCACGCCCTCATCGTCCTCGACATGGAGAATCTTCGGCCTCTGCTCGGTCCTGCCAGCAAGGATCTTGGCAAGGGCGGCGTGAAGCCGCTTTGAATCCACCGGCTTCTCCAGCCAGTCGACGATACCGACGGCGCTGCCGTTGAGCGAGCGCCTGGCCTCATCGGCAACGGCGGAGATGACGATGACCGAAATGTCGGAATTCACCGGCGATGCCCTAATGTCGTGGAAGAGCTTGATGCCGGATTCCCCCGCGAGCTTGATGTCGAGGGTCAAGGCCACGTATTCGCGGGACCGCAGAAGCGCCTTTGCGGTGGCGATATCGGGTGCGACGTCGCTGGAAAAGCCTTCCGCATCCAAGAGTGCCGCAATTACTGCGGCGACGTCGGTCTCGTCTTCACAGATCAGAACCCGTAGGCGGCCATCGGGCTTTCGTTTCAGGTGCGGTGGCGGATACGGCCTTGGTTGGTGCCTGCGTACTTCTGCAAGGTCCACGTGGAACGAGGTTCCCTTGCCTTCCTCGGTTTCGAAGGAAACGGCTCCGCCCAGTTTTTCGGTAATGGCCTTGACGATGCTCAAGCCTAGGCCGGTGCCGCCTATCTTACGGGTGCTGGAGGCGTCGGCCTGCTCGAACTTTCCGAATATACGGCTGCGGAAAGCCTCCGGGATGCCAGCGCCCTGGTCCATCACGGAAATCCGCAGCATGTCGTGGTCATGACGCTGGAATTTCACTGTGACAGTACCGTCGGCATGCGAGAACTTGATCGCATTCGACAGGAGGTTCGCCATCACCTGATGCAGGCGATCCGGATCGATGTTGGCCTCGGCGCGCGGCGCATCGTCGATCAGAACGATCCTGATCCGGCTGTCAGCCATGTAGTTGGAGCTGGCGGCAATGGCCTGCTCCAGGACCTGACGGACAGGCATCTGCTTGATCTTGAAGGTGATCACGCCCGATTCGATCTTCTCCATATCCAGAATGTCGTTGATGAGAAGAACCAGCCTTTCGCTATTGGTGTGCGCGATGTTGACGAGATTGGCGGCCTTGGGCGGCAGTTCGCCGGCCACACCGGCCGCAATCAGGCCAAGCGAGCCGCGGATGGAGGTCAGCGGGGTCCGCAATTCGTGGCTGACCGTGGAAATGAAATCATTCTTGAGCTGCGCGGTGCGCTTCTGCTCGGTGATGTCGCGATTGTAGGTGATGACGCCGACGATCTTGCCGGCCTCGTCGCGGAAAGGGGCCTTGAGCGTGTAGAGCCAACCTTGCCGGCCATCCGGGAAAAGCGCGGGCTGGTCGATCCGCAACGTCTGCCCGGCCTCCAGCGCGCCCATCTCATCCTGCCGGAAGCGCTCGGCCACCTCCCTGGGGTAGAAATCGAAATCCGTCTTGCCGATCAGATCGTCGACCGAAGCGGCGCGAACCATTTCGGCGGTGGCGGGGTTGGCGGCGATGAAGCGGCCGTCGACATCTTTTATGTTCAGGCAATCCGGCAGTTCGCGAACCATGGCCCGGTAGGTCATGTTGGACATCAAGAGCTCCCGCCTGCGCTGCTGCCGGTCGAGCAGGACGCCGATGATGATTGTGCTGAGAAAGCGGAACACGAGGGACGGGAACGTGCTCTGCTGCACAAGGCCCGTGACGGCTTGCGCCGGGATGACCAGGAGCGTGATCAGCCCGGCGAGAGCGACCGTTACGCCCAGACCGAATATGTCGTACATGGTGCGCGATCGGGCCGCGACGATGTGGTGCCACGCAATGCCGACGATTGCGGTGATGAGGATACCCATGACACCAGCACCCGCACCCTGTCCGCCGAGATGGATGCGATAAACAATGGAGCCGAACGTGGCGATGAGCATTGCCGGCCATCCGCCAAAGAACGCGGCAGCAGCAATGAAGGCGGCGCGCAGATCGACGACGAAGCCGGAGACGGACAGGGCCGTCGCCATGGAAATGATC
>NZ_RZQI01000561.1:3592-4019 GCF_003998335.1 Mesorhizobium sp. M7A.F.Ca.CA.002.05.1.1
CACGCCGAGAAGCAGCGACTGCATCCGCCGCGAGAGACGCCCGGTGAAATCCGCCACAAGGTCCCAGGCGACCACGAGGATGGAGACCAGGGCAAGGTTGGCGAGGAGTGAGTGCCAGATGTCAGTCATGACTTCGGCTCCTTTTTTCCGATAAATACCGACAAAACCTATCCGAGGTCTAAAGAAGCTGCCCGGCCATGCCGTTCTATTCCCTTTTGGGCACATGGGACCCGAGAGTACCTTTGCGATCTTCCATGAAGCCGATCAGCTCATGATTCGACGGTGTCGTAAGCGCAGATGAGCAAGAGGCATCGCGGCAAATTCGGGTCTTGCACATGATCTGTAAAGTGTCGCCTTGAACATCTCCTTCTTTCCATACATAGGTCGACCAGGTGGGTGGCGGCTCAACATGGAACTTCAATGAACC
>NZ_RZQI01000562.1:0-4015 GCF_003998335.1 Mesorhizobium sp. M7A.F.Ca.CA.002.05.1.1
GGCCACACACGCCCCACCCAAACCCACCGACACCCCTCTCACCTTCGCGGTGCTGGTCTTCCCCGGCTTTCCGATGATGGCGTTCAGCTCGGTCATTGAGCCGCTGCGTGCCGCCAATGTCCTGGCGAAAAGAGAATGCTATCGCTGGATCATCGTCGGCGGCACAAAAGGCCCGGTCGAGGCCTCGAACGGCGTCGTCATCCAGCCGGGTTTTTACGCCGAGGACGCGCCGAAGGTCGACCGCATCGTCGTCTGCTCGGGCGGCGATGCCGACCACCTCGTCGCCGAGGACGCGGCAAGCTGGATCCGCAAGAGCCTGCGCAATGGCGCCCATATCGGCGCGGTGGCGGACGCGGCTTTCTTCCTGGCGCGGGCCGGCCTGCTCGACGGCCATGCCTGCACCTTGCACTGGACCAGCCAGGCCGCCTTCACCGAAGCTTTTCCCAACATCGAGCTCAGGCGCGACCTCTACGTCATCGACCGCAAGCGCTTCACCTCGGCCGGCGGCGTCGGCAGCCTCGACATGATGCTGGAGATCATCACCCGCGACTACGGCGCCGAGCTTGCCGCAGGTGTCGCCGAATGGTTCGTGCACAGCCAGCTGCGTTCCAGCATCGACCGCAAGATGATGCCGCTGCGGCTGCGCACCGGCGTCCGCAACGAACTGGTGCTGTCGGCCATCGCCATCATGGAGGACGCGGTGGAAGAGCGGCTCGGCATGGCCGAGCTGACCGCAAAGCTCGGCGTCTCCTCCGACAAGCTCGAACGCAGCTTCCGCTCCGAACTCGCTATCTCGCCCAACGGCTACTACCGCCGGCTGCGGCTGAAACGCGCCGCCGACCTCCTGGCACACTCGACGCTCGCCGTGCGCGACGTGGCGCTGGCGTGTGGGTTTGCATCGATGTCGAGTTTTGCGCGGGCGTTTCGCGAGGAGCATGGGCATCCGCCGAGATTGGCGAGACGGCATTAGGGCGCTTGCTGACGGGTGAGACGTTGGCGGGACAGCGCCCCCCTCTGTCCTGCCGGACATCTCCCCCTCAAGGGGGGAGCTCGGACTGCATCTCTGCTTTCGCTAATCTCAGATGTTGAAGAAAAGAACGGCGGCATCGAAACTGCCAATCTCCCCCCTTGAGGGGGAGATGCCCGGCAGGGCAGAGGGGGGCGCGAAGGATCGCGACGTAACCGATTAGCCAGCGGCATCCCGCACAACACCTGCGGTTTCCCGCACAATACCCACGCCCCGCCTGCGCCATGCTCCGACCTCGCAACCCAGCCAAGGCCGTACCCCCATGAGCATCGTCGTTTTCGACCCCGACAGCACTGAGGACGTGGACTTCAAGGACCGCATGCGCCACCCGGCCGCGGCCGATCCGGCCGGCGGCATGTGGCTGTCGGACACCGAGCCGTCCTTCATCGATGCCGATGCGCTGCGCAAGGGCCGGCTGGCCAAGCTGCGCGGCTGGATGCGCGAGGCCGGCTATGGCGGCGTCGTGTTGTTCGATCCCTACAACCAGCGCTACGCCACCGGTTCGCGCAACATGTTCGGCTATTTCCTGCGCAACTCGACCCGCTATTTCTTCATCCCGACCGAAGGGCCGATCGTGCTGTTCGAATATCCGCAGAGCTATCATGTCTCGATGGTGCTCGACACGATCGACGAGGCGCGTCCTTCCAAGCTGGTCTGGTCGTCGGTCTCCGGCCGCGACGACGAGACCGCCGGGCCCTTCGCCGACGAGATCGCCGAGCTTCTGAAGCAGCATGGCGGCGGCTCGATGAAGCTCGGCCTCGACCGCTGCAGCCATCTGCAGGCGCTGGCGCTCGAAAAGCGCGGCTGCGAGGTTCGCGATTGCCAGGGCGAGATCCTGGCGGTGCGCGCGGTCAAGACGCCCGAGGAAGTCAAATGCCTGCAGGTGTCGATGGCCGGCGCCGAGGCCGCCGTCTATGCGGTACGCGAGGCGATCAAGCCCGGCGTCTCCGAAAACGACCTGTTCGCCATCATGTATGGCGAGGTCATCCGCCAGGGCGGCGAGTTCATCGAGACGCGGCTGCTGACATCGGGCCAGCGTACCAATCCGTGGTTCAACGAGGCCAGCGGCCGCAAGATCCGGCCCGGCGAACTCTTGGCGCTCGATACCGACACGATCGGCTGCTACGGCTATTATTCGGATTTCTCGCGCACCTTCCGCTGCGGGCCGGGCAAGCCGACGCCCTACCAGAAGTCGCTCTACCGCATGGCGCACGACCAGGTTCAGCACAACATTTCGATCGTCAAACCCGGCATGGCGTTCCGCGAGATTGCCGAGAAGGCGTGGAAAATCCCGGACCGTTTCGTCGACCAGCGCTACACCTCGGTAATGCACGGCGTCGGCATGCATGGCGAAACGCCGTTCATCGCGCATGCCATGGATTACGAGACCTATGGCCGTGACGGCCATATCGTGCCAGGCATGGTGGTGAGCGTGGAAAGCTATATCGGCGAGAAAGGCGGCCGCGAGGGCGTCAAGCTGGAGGACGAGATCCTGATCACCGAGACGGGCACGGAGCTGCTTTCGCGCTTTCCCTATGAGGACGAGTTTCTGGAGACGCAGGTTTGAGGGCGGTTTCGTACACCGGCGCCGGATCGCGAGCCTTCGCTGCTGTCGCAGCCTTCCATCGCTTCGTCATCCTAGGGCGGAGCAAGGAGCGCAGCGACGCGGCGCAGACCCCTGGAGCTGCTTTGCAGCCCAAGGGATCCATGCCGCGACCTCTATGCACCGCAACGGTACAAGTTCTGCACCGCTGCACCATTCGATCAACATCACGGCATGGATCCTCGGGTCTCCGCGACGGAGCTTCGCTCCTGCTCCGCCCGTGGATGCCGAAGGTGGGGAGGCGCCGGCCAATCACCGCTGCTTGCGCCAGCTCGCTAAACAGAGCGGTGTCGCCCGCCCACAACCAAGGCGCATCGGCATGAAAACCCCCATCTCCATCAAGCCCGGCACGGTGGCCGCGATCTTCATCGACCTGCAGGAAGAGCACCGGCAGGACCCCCGCTATCTGGTCGAGGGCTTCAGCAGCATCCTCGCCAATGTCCAGCGCCTGCAGGCGGCGGCGCGGCAAAACCATGTGCCGCTCTACCACTGGGCCTACATCGTCGATCTCGACAAGCAGGACCGGCCGTTTCATCCGGTCGGTGAAGACGGCAAGTCGGCTTTCTCCGACAAGAGCGATCCGCTGACCGAGATCTGCCGTGAGGTGGCACCGATCAACGGCGAGGCGCTGCTGGTCAAGGCCGAGGCCAGCGCCTTCCGCACCGGCCCGGCGGCCCGCGACATCAAGTCTTCAGGCATCGAATGGCTGGTCATATCGGGCGTCTGGACCGAGGCCTGCATCGACGCTTCCGTCAAGGATGCGGTGGCGAAGGGCTTCCGCGTGCTTTTGGTCAAGGATGCCTGCGGCAGCGGCAGCGCGGCCATGCACCAGACCGGCATCCTCAACCTCGCCAACCGGCTCTATGGCGGCGCCGTCACCGACACCGACGGCGCCTGCCGGCTGCTGGCGGGCGAGACCGTCACCGCCTGGCAGGTCGAGGGCTCGGTGCCGCTGCGCTTCAGCTTCGACAACGCGGCCGCGCTCTACGCCGATCTATGAGCCGCGGCCCCTACGAAACACGGCTCGACCCGGCCCTGTGGGCCTATATCGACGCGGTCAACGCCTGGTATCCGCCCGAAATCATCGGCCTGCCGATCGACAAGCAGCGCGCCGTCTATGACAGGATGAGCCGGGCCTTCCACCAGGGCCGCCCAGCAGGCGTCAAGGCCAGCGACGGCCTGATCGCCGCCGGCCGCGACATCCCGGTCCGCCGTTACCAGCTTGCCGGTAGTGCCGCGAAGGCGATGGTGATCTACTACCACGGCGGCGGCTTCATCCTCGGCGGGCTGGAAAGCCATGACGACATCTGCGCCGAGCTCTGCGCCGGCACCGGTTTCGACGTGCTGTCGGTCGACTACCGCCTGGCGCCGGAACACGTCCACCC
>NZ_RZQI01000563.1:0-4013 GCF_003998335.1 Mesorhizobium sp. M7A.F.Ca.CA.002.05.1.1
CTCTTCAATGAAGGTGCGGATGGCCAGGAGAACGACGATCACGAGTACCGACGCCAGCCCCCACCAGGAACCAAGCAGAAGTGCAGTGCCGGCGAAGAAAAGAATGGCGCCGGCGTACATCGGATGGCGGACGTAGCTGTAAGGCCCCGTGGAGATCACACGTTGTCCGCGTTCATCCTGGATCTTCACCACGGGCGCCGCGAAACTGTTCTCCAGCATCGTCAGATAGCAGATCCAGATTCCGAGCAGCAGGACGAGCGCGCCGACCACCTGCACCCAGACGGGAACCACGGACCAGCCGAAACGGACGTCGAATCCCATGAATATCTGCGAACCAAAGATGGCGAGCAGTAGTATGGACAGCAGGACCTTGTCGGCCGTGTCCTGATTCTTCTGGATAGGAGAACTCAACCGCTCATTCATCAGGCCGGGATCGCGCCTTGCCAGCGCCACGCCCAAGGTGAGACTGAGCCCCACCATCCCCACCAGATAGACCCAGGCCCCCGGCCAGCGCAGCGTGCCGGCCGACAGGAAGAGCAAGGCGCCCATGGCGCCAAACCAGACGAATGTTTGGAGGACCAATTTCGCGATCATGATCGACCTTTCATGATATCCGCTCACTGCACTGGCAATTTCAGACCATTGGTCTACCATACCGACCATCGGTCTGTAATTCAAGCGAACTGTGCAGAAGGTTCATCATGCCCCGTGTCATCAAGCATCCAGAGTTCAGGCGAGAAGAGCTTCTGGACCATGCCCAGACCCTTTTCCTGACGCAGGGCTATGACAAAGCGAGCCTCAACGACGTGATTGCGTCCGCCGGCGTCTCGAAGGGCGCCTTCTATCACTACTTCCCCTCCAAGGAGGCTCTTCTGGAAGCATTGGCCCATCGCTTTGCAAGACAGGCACTGGCTGGGGTGCAGGACATAATCGACGATCCGGACCTAGACCCGCTTGGCCGCCTGAATGGCCTGCTCAGCCAGTCGCGGCGGGCAAAGATCGAGACCGCGCCCGAAGCTTGGACTCTTTTCGAGACGATGTTTCGGCCTGAGAATCTGGTGCTTTTCCACCGTATCAATCTGGCCGCCAGCGCGTCGTTTTCACCTCTGCTGGTCAAGATCATCAGGCAAGGGATCGAAGACGGCACTTTCAGGACCTTCGATCCGGAAGGTGTTGCCGACATCGTCATGCAATTCGGCATGGCCACGCATGACGTCGTTGCCAAGGCAATTGCCGGCGGCAGCGACGCCGACATGGAGATCGCGATCGAGGCCCTGGAGAAACGCGTCAGGCTCTACGAGATCGCTCTCGACCGCATACTGGGCCTGCCCGATGGAAGCATCCGGATCGGCGAGCCCGGCTATGTGCGCACCGTCATGACGGCCAGGCGGCGAAAGAGTGCCGGCAAGGCGCTGGCCAAGCCTGATATCTAGTCCTTGTCCCAGCGCGGCCGGCGCATCGAAAACACCTCGTCGACGCTGGCATAATCCATATAGCCGAGACGGGCGACATTGCCGGCCTTGGTGATGTCGAACAGGCCGTCTGTCAGGAAGGCGTCGTCGATGTGCACGCCGACCACTTCACCGGCAACAATCACAGCGCTTGTCGGCGATCCGTCCAGCGCCTTTGGCCGAAAGACTTCCGTCACCCGGCATTCGAGCGCGGCCGGCGCTGCCGCCACGCGCGGCGGCGCCACCAGCCGAGACGGCGCCATGGCAAGATCGGCATAGACGAACTCGTTGACGCCGCGCGGAGCATTGACCGATGTGCGGTTCATCTTCTCCGCGAGATCGCGGCTGACGAGATTGGCGACGAACTCGCCGGTTTCCTGGGCGAAGGAGGCGCTGTCCTTCTCGCCTTCGGAGGAGAACCAGACGATGAAAGGCCGCGTAGAAACGGCATTGAAGAAGGAGTATGGCGCGAGATTGACCTCGCCTGCCCTGTTCAGTGTCGAAATCCAGCCGATCGGACGCGGCGCCACGATCGCCTTCGAAGGGTCATGCGGCAGGCCGTGGCCCTTTGAGGGTTCGTAGAACATTCAGCCCGCCCACGGTCCCGAATAGTCACTGTACAGCTTTGCCGGATCGGGCCGGGGCCGCTCCGGTGCCGGGCCGGCATAGGAGCCGATATGGATGAAGCCGATGACCCGCTCCTGCGGCGCCAGCCCCAGCAGCGCCCTGCCCTCCGGCACATCCGAATACCAGTTGCTGATCATGTTGGTGCCATAGCCCAGCGCATTCGCTGCTATCATCAGGTTCATCGCCGCCATGCCGCCCGACAGGAACATTTCCCATTGCGGGATTTTTGGATTGTCCCTGGGGATCGAAACGACGCCGATCACCAGTGGCGCGCGCGAGAATCGCGCCAGTTCCTGGTTGCGGCGGCCTTCGGACAAGGGACCTTCCCGCTGCTCTGCAAGCGCTGCCAGTTGGCTGCCGATCTCGACGCGGGCGTCGCCACGGTAGAGGATGAAGCGCCAGGGCTCCAACCGGCCATGGTCGGGCACCCGGGAGGCAGCGGCGATCATCGTGGCGATCTCCGCATCGCTCGGCGCCGGCTCCTTCAAATCGGGGATCGGTGCGGAGTTTCGGGTGAGCAGGAAGTCGATGATCGGCGACGCCATGGGCGCAAGTCTCCTGGACATTCTGTTTTGAGCTGAAGCGCACCATCGGGGATTCGGGCGGCTCGGGCATTGGCGCGGGATACGCCGGAGGGAAGAGTCGTTTCAACTCTTAAGCCTTGAAATTGCCACCGCCATGGGCTTCAACGCAAGGCATGTTTGAGGGGACTGTCCGTCTTTTCCTGGTCTGGCTCGGCGCGCTGATATTCATGGCGCCGGTTTCGCTTGCCGTGGCGCAGAACGTCGACGGTGTCACCGACCTGAAGCTTCCGGGAATTTCGAGCTACGCGACGCCGAAAGGCGAGACGTCACTGGCGCTGAGCGGCGGCGGCGCCATCACATTGTCCGCCCAACTAACCGACAAGGGTTCCGACATCACGCGCGGCATCGTCTGGCGGGTTTTCAAGCCCGAAGCCGTCAACGGCAAATTGCCGATGGTTGCCTCCTCCCATGGCGGCACCGCCGTCTTCCAGCTCGAACCCGGCAGCTATCTGGTTCACGCCTCCTACGGCCGGGCCGGCGCCACCAAGCGCATCACTGTCGGCAAGGACGCCAAGCGCGAAAGTCTCGTGCTCGACGCCGGCGGCCTCAAGCTCGACGCAGTGCTGTCCGGCGGCGTGCGCATTCCACCAAAGAAGCTGCGATTTTCGATCTACGAAGGCACCGCCGAGGCCAATGGCGACCGCGCGCTGATCATTCCCGATGTCGAGCCCAACAGCGTCGTGCGGCTCAACGCCGGCATCTATCACGTCGTCTCGACCTATGGCGCAGTCAACGCGGTCATCCGCTCCGACATCCGTGTCGAGGCCGGCAAGCTGACCGAAGCCACCGTCGAGCACCACGCCGCCGAGATCACCATGAAGCTGGTGCGCGAAACCGGTGGCGAGGCGATCGCCGACACATCCTGGTCGCTGCTCAACGAATCGGGCGATCCGATCAAGGAAACCGTCGGCGCCTTCGCCTCGATGGTGCTGGCCGAGGGCGACTACACCATCATCGCCAAGAACCGCGACCGCATCTATCAGAAGGATTTTACGGTCGTGGCCGGGCAGAACCAGGAGATCGAGGTTCTGGCCACCGAGGCCGCGGCGATGGATCCCGAAGAAGGCGCGGACTAACCTTCCGCGGCAGGTTTCCTGTTTTCAGGCTGCCATCTTGGTCCGCGCTGGCAGGAACGGAATCCGGCGGCGCGCCACGATTGGCGCCAGATCGAACACGCCGCGATACAGCCGGTCGAGCAATGCCTTGCGGTCGCGCAACGGCTCCAACTCGCTCCAGCTCAGCACATCGCCGACGCGCACGTCTATCGCCTTGCCGGACAGCCGCGCGAATTCGTGGATGAGCAGCGACGTGCGCAGCGTCAGCGAGGCCTTGCCGACGAATTTCGCCACCC
>NZ_RZQI01000564.1:0-4011 GCF_003998335.1 Mesorhizobium sp. M7A.F.Ca.CA.002.05.1.1
GGCGCGACATCAGCCGCCCGACCTCGGTCTTGTCCATGAAGCTCAACGAGACCCGCTGCAGATGGCTGAACATGGCCCGGCGCAGGTCGGAGAGCACGTTCTCGGCCACTTTGCCGACGACGCTTTCCTGCACATAGGAGGCGGCATAGTTGATCAGGATGATGACGGCGAAAGTGATGATCGCTGCGATCATCACCGGCTGGTCGAGCCTGCCCGCCGTCATGCCGTGGTCGATGGCGTAGCGGATGACCAGCGGGATCGCCAATTGCGTCAGCGTGAACACCAGCACTGCGGCGACCGAGATGAAGATCCGGCTCTGATACGGTCTCACGAAGCTCCAGATGCGCCTGACGATGCGCGGGTCGTAGGCCTTGCCGAAGACTTCTTCCTCGTCGCGATGCGAGCCCACGACAGCCCTTGTCGGCCGGCGGCTGGTATCTTCCTTGTCGTCGTCGGCCTGTGTCGACATCATGCGGCTCCCGCCACGACAGGCCGCTCATCGTCCGGCCGCAGCTGCAAATCGTAGAGCGCGCGATAGCGGCCACCGAGCGCCAGCAGTTCCTCGTGCGTGCCGCGCTCGACGATCCGGCCACCCTCGACGAACAGGATCTGGTCGGCATGCATCAGCGAGCTCAGCCGGTGCGAGATGATGAGCGTGACGCGGTCCCTGGCGAAGCGCTTCATCGCCGCCCGGATGCGCTGTTCGGTACCGGCATCTATTGCCGCGGTCGAATCGTCGAAGACCAGCACCGATGGCCGCAGCATCAGGCTCCGCGCAATGGTCAGGCGCTGCCGCTGGCCACCGGAAAGCGACGCGCCGCGCTCGCCGACAACCGTGGTGTAACCGGCCGGGAGGCCCATGATGTAATTGTGCAGCTGGGCGTACTCGGCTGCCTGCCCGATGCGGGTCTCGCGCGCCCAGGGATTGCCATAGGCGATGTTGTTCTCGATCGAGGTGGTGAACAGGAACGCGTCCTGCTGCACGACGCCGACGGCCTTGCGCAGCGATTTCAGCGTCACCTCACGAATGTCCTGGCCGTCGATGGTGATCGAACCCGAAGTGACGTCGTAGAAACGCGGGATCAGATGCGCGATGGTCGACTTGCCGCTGCCCGGTGGGCCGACAATGCCGATGGTCTCGCCGGACCGGGCCTCGAAGGAGATGCCGGACAGCGTCGGCCGGCCGCCTGCGCCCTCATAGCGAAAGCCGACATTGTCGAAGCGCAGCACGCCGTCGCTGACGACGAGATCCCTGGCGCCGGGCGCGTCCTCGATGTCGAGCTCGGCGTCGAGCAGTTCGAACAGCCGGGTGCCGCAGGTCGAGGCGCGCGCGAAGGAGTTGACCATCAGCCCGAGCTGGCGCACCGGCATCTGCAAGATGGTCATGAAGGTGAGGAACTGCGCCAGCGTGCCGACGCTGATCTGGCCTGCGATCACCTTCTGGCCGCCGAACCACAGGACCAGCCCCATGGCGGCCAGGAACGAGAAATTCATGGCGCTGGTGTTGGCGACGCGGATGTCGACGCGCTGATTGGCGAGGTCCAGTGCATCGCGCTTGGCGCGATCGAATTTTTCCAGCTCATGCCGCTGCGCTGCGAAAGCGCGCACGACACGGATACCGCCGAGGTTCTCATCCATCACCCGGCTCAGCACCGAGAGGCGCTCCTGCAACGTCAGCCAGGTGCTGCGCAGTTTGAGCTGGGTGACCGAGGACCGCCAGGCGACGAACGGCACGAAGCTCAGACTGAGCAACCCGAGCACGGGATCGGTGCTGACCAGGAGATAGGCGCCGACGCCGATCAGCACGCCGAGCAGCACCACGCGCAAAATGCCGGTGGAAAAGAACATGCGCACGCCGTCGAGATCGAGCAGGCCGAGCGTGATGAGATCGCCGGTGTGGACCCTGTCGTGGTAGGCGAAGCTCAGGCGCTGGATCTTCTCGTAGAAAGCCAGGCGCAGTTCATAGCCGGTGCGGTGGCCGACGGCCTCGCCATAGTAGTTCTGCGCCATTGTGAAGAGGCCGCGCAGGATCGAGACGACGAGCAGCGTCAGCGCCGTATTCCACAGCGCCTGTTCCGCGGCAGCGCCGGCACCCGCGGCCATCACACCTTGCGCCTGGTCGATGGCGCGGCCCAGCAGGCGGGGAATGAAAAGCTGCAAGGTCGCGGCAATAAAGGTCGAGACGATGGTGATGGCGACCTGCCAGGGATGGCGCAGCGTCATGCGCACGATGCGGAGCAAGGTGCTGAGGCCCTTGCCCCAGGAGGCTTCCGCCACATGGGCAAACGATTTGCCGCGCTCCGGCGCGCCGCCGATTGCTTGCGTGTTCAAGGGAAATGTCCAAACCAATCCGGAGGGTAGTCCGGACTAATAAAGCAGACTCAATTCAGATGGCGCGATGTTACGCGTGTCCGACTTGGCCGTTCAAGAGCCAATTCCGGTATCGCACTGTGCCTGAACGGAAAGCGAGCATGCGACTGCGATCCGGCTGGCACCAGCGACGGAATCTTCTTGCTGAAGGGCGTTGGCGGGACGAGGCCAGCATCCGGCTGTACGCGAGCGACGGCCGGACGGCGTGCGATCTTCCATCCGGCCGGAATCCGGTCTGCTAGAGCCGGATGATTTCAGGTCGAATCGAGCTGAAATCTGAATCCGTCTCTAAATCAAAGAGATAGAGTATGATGTCGTCCGAAAACCGCTTCACACTTTTCGGCATCATGCTCTAGGCAGGTATCAGGACGGCGATACGATGGACGCCGACCTCCTTGCTTGTATTCGTCGCCTCGTCGGTCTTGCCCTTGGCGCAGGTGTACATGTCGCCTTCCTTGAGCTTGAATTCCTTGTCGGCTTTCTTGATCGTGAATGCGCCTGAAGTAATGGTGCAGACCATGTCATTGTCCATCACCATCTGAGGCGCGTGTGCGCCGGGCTGGAACACCACGTCGACGACTGCGATGCTCTTGTAGGCGGGAATGTCGGAGTCGCCGGTGCTGACCTCAACCACCCTGACACCGGGCGCAATCTCCTTGCCTTCCTTCGGGCCATATTTCTTGACCTTCGCGGACGCCGCCAGGGTGAACAGAGGCGTTATCGCGGCAGCCGTCACACCGAGAGCAATTGCAGACCTGCGATTTATGGTTTTCATTGCATCCTCCCACATGTTCGTCACGAACGAATGTGCATGACCACAATATATTAGCATGAACGAATATATTTGTATGCGAGGAAACACCCAGGCCCAGCGCGGGCACCAGGAACTCCGGGCTTCCAGTGTCGGCAAATCAGCACGCTATGACAATGTTGCACCGCCTCGCCAGCCGTCGGAGAGGTTCCATGCATCGGACGACCTGCCTGCCGCTGAAACCGAGTTGCTGCGGACCTTCGGACTGCTGTTGAGCCGCTCAAAAACCCTGGCCGTGCCGCCAGCAGGCGATCCGGTGGCCAGCCGCAACCTCCATGGCTGATGGTTCTGCCTTTCTGCAGCCGGGCAGGACCAGGGGGCAGCGATCGGCGAAGGCGCATCCGGTGTTCGGGACACCGGTGGCCTCGATCTCGGCTGGAGCGGATAGTTTCGGCTCGGCCTCATCGGAAGAAGCGGCCAGCAGCAGGGCCGTATAGGGGTGGTTGGGGCCTTTGAAAATCTGGTCGGATGAACCGGTTTCGACCAGGCGTCCGCGATAGAGCACGCCGATCCTGTCGGCCATGTAGCGCACCACGCTGAGGTCGTGGCTGATGAACAGATAGGTCGTGTCCTTGTCGCGCTGCAGGTCGTTGAGCAGGTTGAGAACGGTCGCCTGGACGGAGACGTCGAGTGCCGAGGTCGGTTCATCGAGCACGACGACCTTCGGCACGCCGGCGAAGGCGCGCGCGATCGCCGCCCGTTGCCGCTGGCCGCCGGACAGCGAGCGCGACTTCTGCTCGGCCGTGGCGCCGGCGAGGCGAACCGAGGCCAGCAGGTCGCCGACGCGGGCTCTCACCTCGCTGCGGCGCAGGCCGGCGAGCCGGCGCAGC
>NZ_RZQI01000565.1:0-4008 GCF_003998335.1 Mesorhizobium sp. M7A.F.Ca.CA.002.05.1.1
ATTATCGACACCGCCACCGACGGCGTCGTGTTGATCGGCCGTGACGGCACCATCCGATCGATTAGCCGGCCTGCGGAAGCGCTGTTCGGCTTCGACAGCGACGATGTGACCGGCAAGCCGTTCGCCTCGCTGTTTGCGATCGAAAGCCAGCGCGCGGCGCGCGACTATCTCAACGGACTGTCCGAACCCGGCGTGGCGAGTGTCATGAACGACGGCCGCGAGGTGATCGGGCGCGAGTCGCAAGGACGCTTCATTCCGCTGTTCATGACCATCGGCCGGCTGCCCAACGACAGCGGCTTCTGCGCCGTCGTTCGCGACATCACGCAGTGGAAGCGGGCCGAAGAGGACTTGACGCAGGCACGTGCGGTGGCCGAGCGCGCGTCCTCGCAGAAGACCGATTTCCTGGCCCGCATCAGCCACGAGATCCGCACCCCGCTCAATGCCATCATCGGTTTTTCGGAATTGATGGTCGACGAGAAGTTCGGACCTGTCGCCAACGACCGCTACCGCGACTATCTGCGCGATATCAACCGCTCGGGCAATCATGTGCTCGACCTGGTCAACGACCTGCTCGACATCTCCAAGATCGAGGCTGGCCAGCAGGAGATGGCCTATGAGGCGGTGTCGCTCAACGACACGCTGGCCGAGACGGTGGCGATGATGCAGCCGCAGGCCAACCGCGAACGGGTCATCATCCGCTCCAGCTTCGCTTCGCGGCTGCCGGAAGTGGTGGCCGACCTGCGCAGCGTGCGCCAGATCGCGCTCAACATCCTGTCGAATGCCATCCGTTACACTCAGGCCGGCGGCCAGGTGATCGTCTCGACCGCCTATGAGACCTCGGGCGACGTCGTCATGCGGGTGCGCGACACCGGCATCGGCATGAGCCATGCCGAGATCGAGCAGGCGCTGAAGCCGTTCAAGCAGATCAACGCGCTGAAGCGCGGACGCGGCGACGGGACCGGGCTTGGACTGCCGTTGACCAAAGCGATGGTGGAAGCCAACCGTGCCCGGTTCACCATCAATTCGACACCGGGCGAAGGCACTCTGGTCGAGGTCGCTTTTCCGTCGACCCGTGTGCTCGCGGAATAGGTCAGCCCTCTCCGCGGTTCGGTCCCGATAAAAAGAAAAGGCGCCCAAAGGACGCCTTAAGAGATGGGATTGCTGTCACAACGGGGGCTTGAGCGAATTCGGATCCTCGGGGCTGAGGAACGGGATTTCTCCCTCAAGTTACCTGCGACTATCGACGCCGGACCTTAACAACTCCTTACCGGGGCTCCGGAAAATTTACGAATGTGTACCACTCATGAAATCTAGGTAAATTCTAGCGTGATATTTCGTTAACCATGCTGGAAAGGCCTTTTTCACCCATCTCGTTGCCTCCAACAGTGGCTCCTCTGGAGCGACATCCATTGGCGGTCACTCGGCCAGCTGTGGCAGGTTCTTGAACAGGTCGAGCGCTTCCGGGTTGGCGAGCGCTTCCTTGTTCTTGATGGCGCGGCCGTGCACCACGTCGCGCACAGCAAGCTCGGTGATCTTGCCCGACTTGGTGCGGGGAATATCCGACACGGCAACGATCCTGGCCGGGACATGGCGGGGACTGGCGCCACTGCGGATCTTAGCGCGTATGCGTTTTTCCAGATTCTCGTCGAGCTGCGCGCCGGCGGCCAGGCGCACGAACAGTACGACGCGCACGTCGTTGTCGAAGTCCTGGCCGATGCACAGCGCTTCCAGAATCTCCGGCATCTGTTCGACCTGGTTGTAGATCTCCGCCGTGCCGATGCGCACGCCGCCCGGGTTGAGCGTGGCGTCGGAGCGGCCATGGATGATCAGGCCGCCATGCGCGGTCCATTCGGCGAAATCGCCGTGACACCAGACATTGTCGAAGCGCTCGAAATAGGCCGCCCGGTACTTCTTGCCCTCGGGGTCATTCCAAAAGCCGATCGGCATCGCCGGAAAAGCCTTGGTGCAGACCAACTCGCCCTTCTCCTGCCGGACCGGCCTGCCGTCATCGTCCCAGACATCGACCGCAAGGCCAAGGCCGGGTCCCTGGATCTCGCCGGTCCAGACAGGCTGCGTCGGCACGCCGAGCACGAAGCAGGAGACGATGTCGGTGCCGCCGGAGACCGAAGCCAGATGCACGTCCTTCTTGATGCCGTCATAAACGAAGCGGAAATCTTCCGGCGATAGCGGCGAGCCGGTGGAGGAGATTGCCCGCACAGTGGCCAGATCATGCGTGCGGATCGGCTTGAGGCCAGCCTTGCGCACGGAATCGATGAACTTGGCCGAGGTGCCGAGGAACGTCATCTTCTCGGCATCGGCGAAATCGAACAGCACACTGCCGTCGGGGTAGAAGGGCGAACCGTCATAGAGCAGCAACGTGGCCCCCGAAGCGAGCCCCGACACCAGCCAGTTCCACATCATCCAGCCGCAGGTGGTGAAGTAGAAGAAGCGGTCGCCATCGGTGAGACCAGCATGCAGCCGGTGTTCCTTGACATGCTGGATCAGCGTGCCGCCGGCCGAATGGACGATGCATTTGGGAATGCCGGTCGTTCCCGACGAAAACAGGATGTAGAGCGGATGCGAAAACGGCAGCGGCTCGAAGGCAACGGGCTTGCCGACGAAGGGCGACAGCGCCTCTTCCAGCGCTACCGCCTTGTCGATGGTCCCGGCGACATCAGTCGATGTGCCGAGATAATCGACGACCAGAATCTTGCGGACAGTGCCGAGCTTGGCCGCGACCGCGGCGATCTTGTCGGCGACTTCGATCGCCTTGCCATTGTACCAATAGCCATCCGGCGCGATGAAGACGACGGGCTCGATCTGGCCGAACCTGTCGAGCACGCCCTGCTCGCCGAAGTCGGGAGAGCAAGACGACCAGACGGCACCGATCGAGGCCGCGGCCAGCATGGCGGCGACGGTCTCCGGCATGTTGGGCATCATGGCGGCAATGCGGTCGCCCTTCTTCACCTTGAGCGACAGGAAAAGCTGCTGCAGCCGCGAGGTCAGCGCGTGCAACGCGTTCCAGGACAGCCGGCGCTCGACCTTGTCTTCGCCGCGAAACACGATTGCGTCGCCTGAGCCGGTCTTCTTCAGCAGATTCTCAGCGAAATTCAGTGTCGCATCGGGAAAGAAAGAAGCGCCGGGCATCTTGTCGCCGTCGACGAGCAGGTTATCGCCCCTGTCGCCGACGATGCCGCAGAAATCCCAGATCAGGCTCCAGAACCCCTCACGGTCCTCGACCGACCAGGCATGAAGCTGCGAATACGAGGAAAACGCTACGCCGGCTTTCACTCCGGCGGCCTTGGTGAAGGCGGTCAAGGGTGCTGCGTCAATCTGGTCTTGCGTCGGGGTCCAGAGCGGTTGTCCGGCAGCCATGATCGTTCCTCCACGGTCGCCATCGCTTATGCATATCGCAGCGCAGCAGAGCAAGATTTTGTTCGGCTGATGCGACCAGATGTGCGCAAATGCCATCGCCGGGCCATAAAGACTTGAAATGCCTCAGCCCTAAGTCGTAGTGACAACTTGAAGTCGTGGTGGCGGCCGGAAGTCGTGGTCATGACTGGGGGTCGTGGTGACGACCGGGGTCGTGGTGACGATCGGGGTTACACCCGCCGGGCGATTTGTCGGAATGGAAGCATACGGGGCCATATGCCATCATCTATGATCCGGCGCGGAATATGGGCGATCGGCGCTGCCGTGATCGTCGTCGCGCTGGTCGTTGCCGCCCTGCCGCTGATTGCCTCCACCCGTATCGTGCGCGACCGCATCGCCTGGGAAATGAGCGCGTGGAGCGGCTTCCGGGTCGCCATCGACGGTTCGCCGCGCATCGAGGTCTGGCCGACATTCCGGGCAATCCTGACCGATGTGACGCTTTCACAATGGACCGACACCGAGGCGCCGCCTGTGGTCGAGGCAGAACGGGTCGAGGTCGACCTTTCCGCCATGGCGGCGCTGCGCGGCGACGTGGTGTTTTCGACGGCGCGGCTGGTGCGGCCGACGATCCGGGTC
>NZ_RZQI01000566.1:0-4007 GCF_003998335.1 Mesorhizobium sp. M7A.F.Ca.CA.002.05.1.1
TCCTGGAAGTGCGCGGCGTCGCCGGCACCTCCGTCGACACCGACCGCCACAACGGCATCCACGAGGTCTTCGCTGCGTCCGGCAAGAAGTGGGACGTCACCGAAGTCGCCGGCAAGTGGGATGACGGCGTGGCACAGAAAGTGACCGCCGATGCGATCGCCACCAACGGTCCGTTCGACGGCATCACCGGCCAGGGCGGCGATACCGGCATCGTGCAGGCGATGATCGACGCCAAGCATCCGTTCGTGCCGTTTGGCGGCGAGACCGAGAACGGCTTCCGCAAGTTCTGCGCCGCGCATTCGGCCGACGGGCTGAAGTGCTCGTCCGCCGGCTCGGGTCCGGCTCAGGTCGCCGTCGCCATCAAGACCGCGATCGCCGCACTCGAAGGCGAGGTGGTACCACAAGAGGTGAAGCTGCCGCTGGCGATCGCCGAAGACCCGAACTTGAAGGAAGGCACGGATTACTTCCCCAAGGAATCCGACAATTTCTTCGTCGGCAATTCCTTCCCGACCTGCGGCATCAATTTCAGCGCCCAGGAAATCATGGGTCAGACCAAGGAAAACCAGTAAATCATCGCTGGCTGTCACCCGGCGCCGCGGCTTGAGCCGCGGCGCTTGTCTCAATTCCACAATCGCCCTGGGAGGGCCGATGGACGGTGCGGCTCCGCTCTTTCGTATGGAAGGCATATCCAAGCGCTATGGCGGTGTACGCGCGCTGGAGAAGGCCGAGCTTGTCGTCGAAGCCGGCAGCATCCACGCCATTCTCGGTGAAAACGGCGCCGGCAAGTCGACGCTGATCAAGGTCATGGCAGGTGTCGTGGCGCCCGATGAGGGCCGCATGACGCTGGACGGGCGCGAGGCGACCTTCGCTTCTCCGGGGGCCGCCAACAAGGCCGGCATCGTCTGCATCTTCCAGGAACTGTCGCTGGTCCCCGAGCTCAGCGTTGCCGACAACATCGTCATTTCCGACCCGCCCAAACGCTTCGGCATGATCGACCGCAAGGCGCAGCGCCGCATCGCCGAAGAAGCACTTGCTCGTGCCGGCGCCGCCGACATCCACCCGCTGGCGCTGGTCAAGGACCTACCGCTGTCGCGCCGGCAGATGGTCGAGATCGCCAAGGCATTGGCACGCAAGCCGCGCATCCTCATCCTCGACGAAGCGACCTCGGCGCTGACGGCAGCGGATGTCTCGAAGATCTTCGCAGTGCTCAAGCGGCTGCGCTCGGAAGGGCTGGCGCTGCTTTACATCTCGCACCGCATGAACGAGATCGCCGAACTGGCGGATCAGTGCACGGTGTTCCGCAACGGCCGCAATGTCGCCAGCTATCCAGCCGGCTCGAAGAGCGACAATGAGGTGGTCGAACTGATGATCGGCCGCGAATACAGCCATATCTTTCCGCCCAAGCCGGCGGCCGTGCCTGCCGCCGCGGCCCCCAGGCTCGAGGCCCGCAAGCTCTCATGGGCCGACCGGCTGCACGACATCTCGCTGACCGTCAGGGCAGGTGAGGTGGTCGGCCTTGGCGGCCTCGACGGCCAGGGCCAGCGCGAATTGCTGCTCGCCTTCTTCGGCGTGCTGCGGGGCCTCAGCGGCCAGATCCTGATCGACGGCAAGTCGGTCTCGATCACCAGCCCATCCGTTGCGCGCGACGACGGCATCGGCATGGCGCTGATTCCCGAGGACCGCAAGACCGAAGGGCTGATGCTGCCGATGACGGTGCGCGAGAACCTGTCCTTCGCGGCGCTCGACCGGCTGTCGAAAGCCGGCATCATCGACCGTGCCGCCGAGCAGCGGCTGATCGACGACATGGTAGGCCTCTTGGCGATCAAGACGGCGGGCCTCGACATTCCGGTCGGCGCGCTTTCGGGCGGCAACCAGCAGAAAGTGGTCATCGCCAAATGGCTGATGCGCCAGCCACGCATCATCCTGCTCAACGATCCGACGCGCGGCATCGACGTCGGCACCAAGCAGGAGCTGTACCAGCTGATGCGCAAACTGGCCGACGCGGGTGCTGCGATCCTGTTCTACTCGACCGACTATGATGAACTGATCGGCTGCTGCGATCGCGTGCTGGTGCTCTATGACGGGGCGGTCAAGCGCGAGCTGGTCGGTGCCGAGATCACCGAGCGGGCGCTGATATCAAGCGCGCTCAATATCCATGGCGAGGACAGCCCGGTGGGCCTGGGAGCAAGCGCGTGAAAGATTGGCGCTACTGGCTGGCCGAGCAGCGCGGAACTCTGCTGGCGCTCGGCATCTTCATCGTCATGTTCGTCATCTACACCTCGAACCATCCGGCGGGCTTCACCGCCAATGTCGTGCAGACGGCGTCGAACAAGGGCGTGCTGCTCGCCTTTGTCGCCATGGCGCAGACGCTGGTGGTGATCACCGCCGGCATCGACTTGTCCGTCGGTATGATCTTCCTGCTCACCAACTGCCTCGCCTCCTGGCTGGTGGTTGGCACGCCGATGCAGACGACGCTCGGTGTCATCGCCGTGCTGGCGGTGGGGCTGTTGTGCGGCGCGATCAACGGCGCCATCGTCATCTATGGCCGGCTGCAGCCGATTGTCGCCACCATTGCCACTGGCGCCGTCTATTACGGCATCGGCCTTTTGCTGCGGCCATTCCCTGGCGGCTCGGTCAATGAGGATCTGGCCGATGCGCTGACCGGCCGTGTGTTCGGCGTGGTGCCGGCGAGCCTGGTCGTCCTGCTGGCCATCGTGCTGGTGATCTGGGTGCCGTTCAGCCGCTCGGTGCTCGGCCGCGCGGCCTACGCGGCCGGCTCGTCGGAGACGGCGGCCTACATGTCCGGCGTGCCGATCCGGCGCGGCAAGTTCGCTGCCTACACGCTGGCCGGCCTGCTGGCGGCGATCGGCGGACTGTTCCTGACTTTCTTCACCTATACGGGCGAGGCGGCCTATGCCAGCGGCAACTCCTACACGCTGTTTTCGATCGCAGCCGTGGTGCTCGGCGGCGTCTCGCTGTTCGGCGGCAAGGGCAGCGCCATCGGCGCCATCTTCGGCGCGCTGGCCTTCCGCACCATCGGCGACCTGTTGTTCGTCTTCGATTTCGATCCGCTCTGGCAGCCGCTGTTCCAGGGCGTTATCCTGCTGGTCGCCGTCAGCCTCGGCGCCTTCGCCCTGTTTCGGGTCCGCAACCGGCTGGAGTGGTTCCTGTGAGCGAAACGACACTTGGCGGCATTGCCGGCCGCATGCCCAGATTCATCCGCCGCGCCGATCCGGCGGTGCTGACGGCCTTTGCCTGCATCGTTCTCTTGCTGTTCCTGGGCAGCCTCTATTCCAGAAGCTTCCTGTCGCCTGAATATCTTCTGCAGCAGCTCAAGGTGGCTTCGTTCCTCGGTGTCATCGCAACCGGCATGATGCTGGTCATCCTGCTCGGTCAGATCGACCTGTCGGTGCCATGGGCGGTGGCGGCGGGCGCCATGATGGCCTGCGCTGCGGCGGCGTACGGCCCGGTCGGCGTGGCGCTGGCCATTCCGTTCGGTATTTTCTGCGGCATGCTGATCGGCGTCGTCAACGGCATCGGCGTCGCCTATCTGCGCATCCCCTCGATGATCATCACATTGGCCACCAACGCTGTCGCGCAAGGGCTGATGGTGGTCTACACAGGCGGCTTCTCGCCGCAGGATTCGGCAACGGGCGCGATGCGCTACCTGGCGACCGGCTTCGCCATTCCGGGCGTGCCCAACGCGGTTATCATCTGGGCGCTGATCGGAGCCGCGATGGTGTTCGTGCTGACCCGTACCAGCTTCGGCCGCACCGTCTACGGCATCGGCAACCGCGAACGCGCGGCCTATCTCTCCGGCATCGATACGCGGCGCGTGGTGATGATCGCCTTCGCCGTCTCCGGCGGGCTCTCGGCTTTCGGCGGCGCGCTTCTGGCTGGCTATGCCTCCAAGGCGGCGCAGTCGATGGGCGACGCTTAGCTGCTGCCGTCGATCGCCTCGGTGGTGCTTGTCGGCACCTCGATCCTGGGCGGACGCGACTCTTATC
>NZ_RZQI01000567.1:0-4002 GCF_003998335.1 Mesorhizobium sp. M7A.F.Ca.CA.002.05.1.1
ATATTTCTCCTGCAGTTCGATCAAATGGGGCATGGCGTCGACACATGGTCGGCACCAAGTCGCCCAAAATTCAACGAGGTAGACCTTGCCGGGCCGAAGGCTCGTGAGGGGCTCGCCACGCAGCCAGTTCTCCACTTTCAGCGCAGGAGCCGGGGACCCCATACGCAGTTCCATCTTGGTGTCCAAAGTCATTCCACACCTTTCGTCTCTTTTGTCGCGGAATATTTTCCAGTCAAAATCGGACACGGTCTCGAGGGCATTGCTCCCTCTCGCTTGCTTCAGCGGAGCTCTCACCGTGTTGCCGCACATCAAGCACGGCAAAGGGCATGCCAACCCTTCTTAGCTTCGGCAAGCGCCGGTACCGCCTTGAATAAGCGAGCCCTAACACGGCCAGCTGACGTTAACCTGAATGTCGGCTTTCGACGGCTCACCTTAGCGGCTGCCGTTTAGGAAGGTGAGAGTTTGGCTGGCCCGCTGGCGATAAGACCGGCTTCGGCGTCCTGGAGTAGTCGCACTTCGGCGATGGGGTCGAAAGTGCGGGAGAGGCTCGGTACCCTTGCAGCCACCGCCGCATGTGGCCCGGCGTCATAATTCGCGTCGCGGTTGCCAACGGCGGCGTTGGGCTCGATCCACGTGGCGTTGAGCCCGACAGCACGTAAAGCTGCATCGTGATTGAATGCCCTTTGCTGTTTCACGCCAAGCAGGAGTCGCGCGACGCTACCTTGCTCAAGCGCGAGCAGAGCGATCTGACGCCGTAGGAATATTGCTCGTCCCGCTTTTGCCGCCAGAGGCGGAAATCTTTCCTGAATGCCACCGCCGATCATCAATATCGACGAATCATATCCCGCTGCCCATTTGTTCGACTCCGAGGTCGGGCCAGCACTCCGTCAAGGGACGGTTGATGAACCCTAGATGCTCGGGATTGGCGCATGGCGCGCGCCGCAGAAGGCTGTCAAGGATGCGGCGCGCTCGCCAGGCCAGCAGCCCAAAGTTCGGATCAGCCAGCCCGCGCTGTCCAAGGCAGGCGTTCTGAACGAAAAGGCGTCGGTCTCGCGGTCCGTCCCAGTACACCGAAAAATCCTCGCCGATGGCGAGCTCATTGCCGATCTGTTCGAGGCGATCTGCGATCGGTTCTAGGAAACCCGGCAGCGGTTTCTCGTACCCGGTGGCCAGGATGACGATATCGGCGGTTACTTCTCCGATGTTGTCCAAGCCGCGTTGCAGCGTGAGCCTGTGCCCTGCTCCGGCATTGATGCAGCGCGACACGTTGCAACTTGGCCGCAATGTGATCTCGCATTGGTGTGGCTCGAGAAAGGCGTGGTGGTAGAGCGCCTGATAGACCGCGCGCAACTTGCTTTCTGAAATGCCCTCGGAGGCAAGCGCGAAACGCCGCAGGAACAGCTGTCGATGCACCTCGCTCATCGCAGCAAAACGATCCGAGAAGCATGGCGTGAACAGCCCGTTTGTGAACGCGTGGTCGTCGAAAGGCATCTCGCGCGTCAAGACCCATGTGATCGCCGCGGGCCGCCGTTCTTTCGGCCGGCCGACAAGGTGCAGTAGCAGCTCGGCTCCCGACTGTCCGCCGCCAACAACGCAGACATGCTTTTTTTGCACCTCAGGATTGATGTGGGCCAACTCAGATGAGTGGAACAGGTTGGGTCCAGTCCAGCCATGAAACTGAGGCGGAATTTGCGCCTGCTTGCCTATGTCGATGACGAGGTTTCTTGCATCAAGGACCGCGTTGTCCGTCCGCACGCGAAACTCGCCGTCAAAGCGGATTTCGCGAACGGCCTCGCCGCCACGGACAAGCGGATTCTTCTGGAACGCCCAGTTGAGATATTGGGCGAACTCGGCTCTAAGCACCCCGTGAAATTGCGCATTGAGGAAATTGTAAAGACGCCCGTTCTCGTGGAGGTAGTTTACGAATGTGTAGGCTGATCGCGGATTGACCAGAGTAACCAGATCCTGGAAGTGGCCGACCTGGAGCTCCGCGCAATCGAAAGCGCTGCCTGGATGTCCTCGGAAATCGACCTCCCGGTCCAGGAACAGTGCCCCTTGCGCAATCTCTTCCTGTATCTGACACGCAAGGCTCAAATTAGATGGTCCAGCACCCACACCAATACAAAAGAGGTCCACTTATCCTTACTCCTCTAGGAGTGTTTTCCAACTCAGCGGCATGTTGACGTCGATTGCCGGGCATTGAGCAATGCGAACCTCACAGGCATGCTTGAGCCGCGGTCCCGACTGAGAGGACAGCAAAAGCGTGTGCCGCCTTCCAGGTCTTGGGCTCAATGTCGGCGGCATCGACAGCGGCGCGGCGTGATCCGAACCCAAGAGCAGAAGGAAAGTGTGTGATGCTGTCGCGCGGCTCTTCCGGATCTTACGGCGGCTTCTAGCGCCGGCCTCCACCCCAGGAGTGGCTGTTTCCCTGCCACGACGGAAGCGGCTCTTTCTTTCGAGGGGCGTAACCATGGATAACGGCTCTTAATGCTTTCGGAGACTCCCATGCATGCGGCGTGCCGGATAAAGACCTGTCAAACCAACGAGTTCGCGCAGTTCCAGCTCGTCTGGAATCCGACATTGTCGCACGCCCGACGATCGGGCAGGGGAAGCTCCGCGGCAGCGGCCCTTGCACACCGCAGGCTGACAGGGACAGCCGCCGATTTGACGCGCGTCCGGGTACTGATAAGGGGCCTTCCAACAGGGTTCGCGCACGAGGCGGGGTCTCCTGGTACACCCGCCCTGTGGCTTGGCTGCGGTCTGCTGCAGCCGTTCGTCTTTACTGCCCGTTGCGGACGATCTCGCACGAGTTGGTTCACGAGAGCGTCGTGAAGCAGTCGAGGCGTCCGGTTTGGCTCTGACAAGCGTCGCAAGATGTTCGCGGATCCAGCCATGTCTCCGCAATCCGACCGGTAACCGACGACGACTTCGGACTGGTTGGCGGTCCTACGACCTGATCGGTGTTCCTACGGAGCTGATCAGCGAGCCAAAAACAGCGGCAATGTGGTCTTCCCAAAGCTCCAGCTCGGCGGACCGCCGAAAATCCGCTCACGCAGCCCACGGCTGCCATAAGCACCCATAACCATCATGTCAGCACAGATGTCGTTCGCGTGCTGGGTCAGCACTGTGCCCGCCGATTTGCCGGCGCTCTTAAGCAGGTCAACGGAGACCCGAGCACCGTGCCGAGTAAGATAGGCAGCGATGTCAGCTCCAGACTGCGCGCCTTTCCCGTTGTTTTGCGCCTTTGGATCGACCATAGCGACACAGACTTCCTTGGCAGCGGATAGGATACTAAGAGCTTCCCGAACCGCACGCGAGGCCTCTACACGCGAATCCCAGCCGACCAGCACGCGTCGAGGCGACAGCGTCGCCTTAACGCCCTTCGGCACGATGAGCACCGGCTTTCCGCTATCGAACAAGCAGCCGTTGACAACAGGAGGTCCGAGAGTCTCATCGTTGAGGAGGTCTCCTCCAACGATCGTCAGGTCAGCGCAGAGCGCCCGCTGTCGTGCCACTTCACCGAGGCTAGCCGGATCGCAATAGTCGGTGTCAACGTCACAGGAAAGCGACATAGCTTTCAGCCTTTTGAGGATATCCGCGGACCGTCTTTCCATTCTGGTCACGTCCTGTGAAAATTTCTCGATTTGCTGAAATCGATAGTTCGGTACTGCAATTGCCTGTGCACGTCCTGTATTCCATTCGGGGGGCGGAGACGACATCAAGAGCAATGGAGGCGGTATAATGAGTACCGATAGGTGCGCGCCGACCTCGGCACACAGTCCGGCAGCTGTTGTGAGGTCCTCATCAGAATGATCAGCACCCGTCACACTGAATATGCTTTTAAATTCCAT
The DNA here is from genome assembly GCF_003998335.1 of Mesorhizobium sp. M7A.F.Ca.CA.002.05.1.1. Taxonomy (NCBI): domain Bacteria; kingdom Pseudomonadati; phylum Pseudomonadota; class Alphaproteobacteria; order Hyphomicrobiales; family Phyllobacteriaceae; genus Mesorhizobium; species Mesorhizobium sp. M7A.F.Ca.CA.002.05.1.1. The sequence continues at coordinate 3,852 of NZ_RZQI01000567.1, forward strand.
TTGCCTGCTTCTCCTGGTCTTCGTTAGGAGCGCCTCAAAGCGGCAACACCGCTCTCAGGAGGAAGAGAGAGCGGCACCACGTTCGATCACCGATTTCAGTCGTCCGGCTTCTCGAGCGAGTAGCCGGCCGACCTGACGGTGCGAATGACGC
>NZ_RZQI01000568.1:0-3990 GCF_003998335.1 Mesorhizobium sp. M7A.F.Ca.CA.002.05.1.1
GCTATCGCGGCCACAACGCACCGCAGAGCCACAAGCTCAGGGTCTTCACCGCGGGCCAGAAACGCCGCGTCACCCCAGCCATCAAGCGCCAGATGCGACGGCGGTCGGCGGTCGAGCCCGTCATCGGCCACATCAAGAGCGAACACAGAATGGGCCGCAACTACCTCGCCGGCCAGCAGGGCGACACCCTCAACGCCATCCTGGCCGCCGCCGGCTACAACTTCTCCCTCCTGCTCAGGTGGCTGAAGGGGTTTTTGTCGCTCTTGATTGCCCTGCTTCAAATCCGGCCGAAGCCGGTCGCCGCTTAGGGCTCGGATTGTTCACGGTCGACTAGTGAGCACTCTCCAATATGTTAGGCTCTGTCGCAGTAGCGCAACAAGCTCAGTCTTTGGATGGGTGGTATGAGGATGAGACGACTGAATGTGTACAGGCTCAGTCTTTTTATCGAGGCTCTCGTTTTTGTCGTAAGCGCGTTCGGTGCGACGTGGCTTACCAGCTTTGTGAACGCGCCATGGTGGACATATGTGATTATAGCGGCCATCGCTATGGGCATGTTCGTCGCCGTGCGTGGGGTCCTTTCTGAGCCGCAACGTATGGGACTCTTGGCACACAACTCGGCAGCGACCTCTGCGTGAACCCAGACGCCTTGAAAATGTGCCCGATGCGTCCGGATTTTTGGCGGTGATCTTCATCAAATGCGATGAGCTGCAATTTCTGGCGACGGCCACGCTAAGGGCGGGCCTCCAGCACCATGTTGAACGGTGTCTCCGCGGCGCGACGCAATCGCTTGAAGCCGCCGCCGGTCACAACCTTGCGCAGCCTCGCCTCACCGGCCTGGGCTCCAAGCGCGAGCCCGACTTCCTGCGACACGGATGCGGGCGTGCACACGAAAGTGGAAGCGGCATAGTAAACGCGGCCGACGGGATTGAGGTTCGCCGCCAGATGATCATGCGCGAACGGCTCGACGATCATCCACGTGCCGTCCGGCTTGAGCGATCCGTGGACATGGGTGGCGGCGCCCGTCGGGTCGCCCATGTCGTGAAGGCAATCGAAGAATGTGACGAGGTCATAGGTTCCGGGATAGCTCTTGGCGGCCGCCACGTCGAACCGCGTGTTAACGCCGACGCCGGCTACCTCGGCCGCCTTGCGGGCGCGCTCAATCGAAGGGGCATGATAGTCGAAGCCGACGAAGCGCGAATTGGGGAAGGCCTGTGCCATGAGCACGGTCGATGCACCATGACCGCATCCAACATCCGCGACGTCCACGCCGCGTTCGAGCTTCTCGACGACGCCCTCCAAGGCCGGCAGCCAGGAGTCGATCAGATTGGCATTGTAGCCTGGACGGAAGAACCGTTCCGTACCGCGAAACAGACACGCGCTATGATCGTGCCACCCGACGCCCTTGCCGGACTGGAATGCCTGCCTCACCTTTTCTTCATCGAGCCACAGCGCGGACAGGAACTCGAATGCGCCTGCCATGAAGGCCGGGCTGTCTTCATCAGCGAACACCAGCTCTTGCTCGGCGTTGAGATAGAATTTGTCGCTCGCTTCATCGTAGTCGACGTAACCCGCCGCCGCCTGCCCGGAAAGCCATTCCCTTACGAGGCGTTCCTGGGTGCCGGTGCGTGTCGAAAGTTCGGCGGCCGTCATCTTGCCGCCTTCGCGCAATGCCTTGAACAGGCCGAGTCTGTCCCCCAGCAGGACTCCCGCGCCCGTTGCGATCGCACCGAGATCGCCGACCATTTTCCCCAAGAATGCGTCCAACTTTTCCTGATTCGCTTCAGACATCTGAATCTCCCTTTGGGTTCAATCTCTCCAGGCGACGGAGCCGTGCTCGTCATGAGGCGCCTTGAGCATCAGATGCTCGAAGACATGCAGATATCCCCGGCGGCTCATTCCGCGCTGCCGATCCTGCACCAGACCATATGGGTGACGACCGGCGCGGTGGTCGGGAATGACAGCCACCTCCATGCCGTTGAAAAGCAGGAAATCCGTCACTTTGCCCTCGTCGGTAACCGGCGGAGCCGGAGTGGTCGTCACCAGGGCAAGCCCTGTTGCAGCAGGTATCCTTGGGCAGCCTGTCAGAACATCGATGACTCCGGTTGTGGTGCCGGGGTGGGCGATCAGGGGCCAAGTGATTGTTCCGCGGCGGCTGTATGTTGTGGTAAGGTGATCATGCGAACTCTTGTTGGTCGGTCACGTGTTTTGCGGATGACCCGCATGTACTGTGCCAAATGAGAAAACCATTCAAACGCAATCCAGTAGATCTGACTGTATCCGACATTGTCGGAATTTGGACATCGCCGAACGCGAAGCGCTCGGGGCTTGTGACGATACTTGAGCGTGCTGCTTCGGAGGAGGGATGAGCCTCGAACCGGCCGCGAGGCCTTTTTCTGGCAACGGATATTCCGGCCGGGTTAGGCCGCGAGGAAAGCGACGGTGAATAAGAGGTAGAGGACCAACCGTTTTGAGCGGGTAGTTGCCGTGTTGCGCCCCCAGGCAAAGGCCAGCACCACGGAGCAGTATTTCTGGTGGCGATACTACAACGCCTTTTAGTGCCGGTTACCCGTTTTTACCCAGTTGGCCTGGTGCATTCAGAGCGAGCTCGTTGGAAACCGCTTATTGTGGCTATGAGCGAACTCGGGATGGAGGAGTGGACCCAAAAATTGGCAAAATGCCCCAGGGAGGATTACATGGGTCGCTCATTCCCCGTACTCGTTACAGGTGCGCGTCGCTTCGCAAACAGCTTGCTTTTGACTTGGCGTTTTTTGCCGTCTCGGCATCGCTCACTAATTCGGCCGCTGCCGACACCGTGAACTGGCGTCAATTCGAAGGGACCAGCATAACTTGGGCCTACGACATCCACCCCTATGCGGATGCTCTCGCTGCGCAATTTCCGGAGTTCGAGAAGCTGACCCGGCATCAAGGTCACGCCGGAACTCTACCCAGACGATTCTTACTGGAACAAGATGACGATCCAACTGACGACGAAGTCGCCAGCATGGGATGTGTTCGGCACTGGCATTCAGCCCGCGTAGGACCTCGCTCCGAGTGGCGCCCTGGAGCCGCTGGACAAATACCTGAGCGATTGGAAGCTTACCGATGCTGGATACGACTACATTACGTGGACATGATCAAGAAGTGCGCGGCTCCTTCCTTCGCGTCCGGCCGCAGCGCGATGACGATCGACTCAAATATGTTCGGCTTCTGGAACGATGTTGCGGGGAAGCCGGCATCCGGCAAGATCGCCTTCGCTCCGCCGCTGCACGCACCGAGCGCCACGAGCTTGGAGTCTGACATCTGGATCTGGGCTCTCGCCATGAACGCGGCTTCCGAAAAGAAGGGCACGGCCTGGCTGTTCATCCCGTGGGCCACCTCCAAGCAGGTGGCGCTCAAGGGTGCCCTTGCTGGCCAGCTCGTCAATCCGCCGCGCACGTCGACCTGGCAGACGACACCTGGACTAAGTACGCTTCGCAGCCCGAGTTCAACAACTTCGTTGACAGCTTCAAAAAGATACAGGACCAAGCCGCGCTGGCTTTCACACCGCGTGTCGGCTTCGGCGAAGCCATGAACGCATGGGCCGTGGCGATGCAGAAGATGGTAAACGGCGATGACGTCGAGACGACGTTGAGGGCGCTTGCCGAAGAAATCCGCACTGGCCTCTGATCAAAAGGAACAGGGCAGTACTATTGCACTGCCCTGTTCCCGCCAACGGCGGAGATCACGCCGTGTCACCCCAAGCACTTAAACCCAGCGTGCCGATGGCAGCCGAAGGACCTGGCGCGCGCGCCTCGTCCGGTTCGGCTTCGCTGGAGGGGCGTTCCATCGACTGTTTCAGCCTTGCAATCATCCAGGCGCTGGCCAAAAGCCAGATGGAGCGCCGGCTCAGGAACCGGCGCAAAAACTCGAGCCTGCCGGCGCTGATCGAGCTGGTGCTGGCGCGGCCGCTGGTGTCGGCAGGTCTGGTCGCGGCCGAGCTGAAAATTAGCC
>NZ_RZQI01000569.1:0-3988 GCF_003998335.1 Mesorhizobium sp. M7A.F.Ca.CA.002.05.1.1
GCGCATCATCCTCGCCGGAGCGTCGCACGACCAGCATCAGCGCCTTGCCGTCGCGCCAGGGGACCGAGCGCAAAATGGCCTCGATCGGGAATTCCTGTCCGTCACGCGTTTTCAGCCGCAGCGCGCGATCGGTGCCGTCGGAAACGCCGTCGTCGGCATAGGGGTCGGCAAACAACGCGCCGAGGCCGCCGGCATCCGCCAGATCGTCAAGCGCCTCGTAACCCGTCAGGCTGAGGAATTCCTCATTCGCATAGTGCAACCGGTCCCCGGAATGGATGAGCAGCGGCACGGGCAGCTTGCCGAGCAGCGACGTGTCCGGAGCCTTGTGTTCATCTCCGGCGGAAAACGCCGACGGCACGAACCCTTCGGCCTTGAGCGGCGGAACCTGCAGGCGAGGGCGCTCGAGGGGTATTTCCGCAGAGACGCCTGCGGTTTCCTCGCCAACCGTCTGCTCGTCGGGCGACGCGGCTTCCTCGTCGGGCTGCGCCCAATCCTCATTGTCTTCGGCATCGCGAAAATCCGCCGACGTCATGCTGTCGTCATCGAGGCCATCATGTGTCGCGTCAGTGGATTCAGGCTCTTCGCCGGGCGAAACGGCAGCTGTGTTCTCTGGTTCCGCCGCCACGGGGCCACGTTCGTCATCTTGGCCGGCATAGTCGAGCAACGAGCCCGTCACATTCACCCCCGAGCGGGCGTCACGAGGGGCTTCGTCCGCGTGACCGTCAAGCCGTGCCAGATCCCGGTCGTCTTCGGCATCGACATCGGATGCCTCGACCGGTTCGTTCTCTGGCCCTGACGCAGGGATGCCGTCGGTGCGCATCGGGTCGTCGGACGCATTGACCGGAGCCTCGGTCTCCGCTGCCGATGCCTCCACAGTCTCGGTCTCTGGCGGCCCGACCGGAGCGCTATCCTTCTTCAGCCGCTCGCCGATTTCGCGGAACGCGCTGCGTTCCAGGGTCGACAGGCCCTTGTCGTTGGCAGGCTGGCGATGTTCGGCGAGCCGGATCACCTTATCGGCAAAGCGCCGCTCCTGTTTCGGCACGATGGTCAACGCCGGCACCTCGCCCTTGAACGGATCCGATGCCTGCGTGTCCTCGGTCTTGGGCTCTTCGGCGTTCGGCTGTTCGGGCGCGGGTTGGATGACTTGCGGTTCCGGCGTTGCCGGCGCCTGGCTATTGGGCACCAGCGCCATGCCGATGGCCTCCGGATCGACGACCGCGTCGCTGGCGCGGGCGACGCCGAAGCCGCGGAAACCCTCGAAGGCGCGGCTGCGGCCATAGACAGGCAGCGCCGCCAGGTCGACCGGTATCTTCAGATCGGTGCCGACGACCGGCCACAGCACGGAGCGCCCGGACCAGGTATCGCGCCGTTCGAGGAGCCCTGATATCTCGCCGGAGGGGTCGAGGCCGAATGTAGCGGCGACATCCCGGAAGCGGCGGCCGATCACGTCGGCCGCCGGCTTGCCGACGATGTCGGCGAATTCCGGCGACAGCGCGCTGAACTTGCCTTCGGCATCGGTGCGCCAGACGAAGCGCACCGGCGCCGCGGCGCGGTCTATCGCCGAGACGGTCGTCGGCGTGGCCGTGGACTGGACTTCCAGGGCGGCCGGCTCTTGAGGCGCTTCAGGTCCGGACGCGGCAGGTCGCGGCGCCTGTTGCCCTCCGTCCTCGCCGGCGTTGAAGTACCAATGGTCGTGCTGCGCGGGCATGCGCTCTGCTGCCGGCTGATCGCTGTTAGCCGCCGTCGGCGCCTGCCCGATCGCATCGGCGATCTCATGCTGCGATGCGGCGATGTCGCCGGCCGGCTGCGAGGCGCTCGGTTCGTCGGTCGGTGCCTCGCGGCCCTGTTCCGGCTGGGAAGCCGCGTCGCCAGCAGGTGCCGTCTCGGCAATGGTTTGCGTAGGATGTTCGCCCGCAGGGGCTGTGTCGTCGAGCTGGTCCTCGTCGATCACCACCAGCAGATGCCGCTCCTCGGTCAATCTTGCCAGCCCTGCCGGGTAGGAGGCCGTGCCGCCGGGGACAAGGCGCTTGACGATGCGGTCGCTCTCGGCTGCGACGTCGGCAACCAGTGCCGCCAGCGTCTCCGGCAGGATGCCCAGTGCCGAAAATCCTTCCGAGGCCGCCTCGACGTTGCCCCCGGCATCGACAAAGGCGATGAAATGACCATCCTCGGTGAGGCCGCTAATGGCGCGCGCGGCGATTTCGCCGGCACTGCGTGACCCGGTCTGAGCCGCCGGCACTGCCAGCATGATCGCCTTTTCGGCGTCCGGCATGGTCACCGCACTGGCCAGGAAGCCGACGGCGCGGCTGGTCATGCCGGTCGCCAGCCGCACCATGATGGCGCGGTCACTGCCAATCTCGGGAAATCCGCTGGTCGCCATGATCTGGCGCCTGGCGATCACGGGCAACTGCGCCGAGGCGCCGATGATCGCCTCGATGTCGGGATAACCGAACATCGCGGCTCCTGGCCCGTTGGCCCAGATCACCTGCTCCAGATCCGCCGACAGGATCGCGATCGCGTCGCCTGCCGCAAAGCGCTGGCGGACCGCGTCGAGCACGGCGACATCGAGGAAGGAATATTCGGACGGCATGCGCTTGGCGGACCTCACGGAGCGGCGATTTTGCAGTTAACGCTTTGTTAATAAAAGCCGGAGGCGCGAAGGTCCACAAGCCAGAACGTGCAAAGGCTGGAATCTGGGCTCTTGGTTAACGGCCCAAAAGAAATTTATGGTGCACTGCAACAAAGATATTGCAACGCACAAAATTTGCCTTTATATTGCCATCATACAGGAACGAGACGGCTTTCTGTCAAAGCCGCTGCCGCTGAAAAGGATGGAAAATGTCCAGGACCAAGACCGCCGAGACGATCGAAAACGTTGAATTCCCGAGCTTCGACGCTTCCAAGGCCACCGACCAGATGCGCGCCTTCGCCGAAAAGGGCGTTGAGCAGTCGAAAGAGGCCTATGCCAAGCTGAAGACCGGCGCCGAGGAGACCCAGAAGGCTCTGGAGTCGACCTACGAGAACGCCAAGACCGTTTCCAACGACCTGTCGCTCAAGACCATCTCCGCTTTGCGTGCCAATGCCGAGGCCGGCTTTTCCCACCTCGAAGCCCTGATCGGCGCCAAGTCGCTGTCGGAAGTCGTCGAGCTGCAGACCGCCTTCCTGCGCAAGCGCGTCGAATCGACCGTCGAGCAGGCCAAGGACTTCCAGGCCGTTGCCTCCAAGGCGGCCGAGGACGTCTCCAAGCCGATCAAGACCGCCTTCGAGAAGGCGATGAAGGAAATCAAGGTTGCCTAACATTTGCGCATGATCTGAAGATGCAACAAAAGGTCGCATTTTCTTAAAAACGATCAGGTGTATGATAGCAGCCATCAAGGAATACCCGGTGAGTGGAACCTCCTCCCTCTGCTCCCCGGGTGACCAGCCAGCACCTCCTCCCGCTGGCTCGTAACAGGAAAAGGCCGGCACCTCCTCCCGCCGGCCTTTTTCTTTGTCCGTCGCCCGGCCCTTGCCTGCGCCTTCTTGCTGGGCAAATGCCGCGTCGATGTGGGGAAGTGACCTTTGCTTTCCAAAAGCCTTGAATTAGAATCCATAAGCCCGTAAGGACGCATCGCCGAACGACAGAGCGGGCGGATGAGTTTCTGTTTCGATCCGCTCAGGCAACGTGCCGTTGTAGCTCAGATGGTTAGAGCGCCGGATTGTGGATCCGGAGGTCGCTGGTTCGATCCCAGCCAACGGTACCATCGACTTTCCTCGCTAAGCTATTGAATTTACTATAGAAGTTTCGACAGCTAGTGATTAGCCTTGCGGCTATTTCCGATTTTGTGATACCTAATGTGTTTCTTATTGTGATACAAATAGGCTGGTCACCACCGAGTCCAAACTGGTCTTCTGGTTGATCGTTGCGGCCTCGCTGGTGCTCGGCATCCTGCTGATCATCCCGATCGGCGGCGCCGACATGCCGGTCGTCGTCTCGATGCTCAACTCC
>NZ_RZQI01000570.1:0-3986 GCF_003998335.1 Mesorhizobium sp. M7A.F.Ca.CA.002.05.1.1
GGCGGATGGTGACGCCATTGGCGGCGGCCAGATCCTGCTCGAACTCGGACGCATTCATGTGCTCCTGGCCGCGCCGGTAGCAGATCGTCACCTCCTCGGCCCCGAGCAATTTCGACTGCACGGCCGCGTCGATCGCCGTCATGCCGCCACCGATGACGACGACGCGGCGGCCAACCGGCAGGCCGGAAAGGTCGCTGGCCTGGCGCAGTTCGGCAATGAACTCGACCGCGTTGATGACGCCGTCGGCGTCCTCGCCATCGGCACGCAGCGCATTGACGCCGCCAAGGCCCATGCCGAGAAACACCGCATCGTAATTGCGGATCAGATCCGACAGCTGATAGTCGCGGCCGAGGGCCTTGCCGTTCTGGATGTCGATGCCGCCGATCGCGGTCACATAATCGACTTCGGCCTGGGCGAAATCGTCGACACTCTTGTAGGCGGCGATGCCGTATTCGTTGAGGCCACCGGCTTTCGCGCGCGCCTCCAGAATGGTCACGTCATGGCCGTGGCGGGCGAGCCGGTGCGCGGCGGCAAGGCCGGCCGGCCCGGCGCCGACCACGGCGACAGTCTTGCCGGTCGGCTCGGCGCGCGGGTAGAACTGTTTGTTCTCGCTCATGGCGACGTCGGTGGCATAGCGCTGCAGGCGGCCGATCTGCACCGGCTTGCCTTCCGCCACTTCGCGCACGCAGACTTCTTCGCACAGCGTTTCGGTCGGGCAGACGCGGGCGCACATGCCGCCCAATATGTTCTGGTCGAAGATGGTCTTGGCCGAACCGATCGGATTGCCGGTCGAGATCTGGCGGATGAACAGTGGAATGTCGATCGAGGTCGGGCATGCGTTCATGCACGGCGCGTCGTAGCAGAAATAACAGCGATCGGATTCGACCAGCGCCTCGTGGTGATCGAGCGGCGGATGCAGGTCGGAAAAATTATCCGCATACTGGTCGGCCGAGAGCCTGCCGCCCGCAATGCCTTCCCTGAATTGGCCTTCTGGCATCGTCAGTTCCCCATGTTTTCTTTTGAGGAAGGCTAGCACGTTTTATTTTTTTATCAATTGGTCAATTTTCGGCGCAAGTCTCTGAAAAGGCTGGATAATAACATGATTTTTTTACTCATGTTATCGGAGGCCGAGGCTGCTTTCACAGTGCGAGCGAATGGCCGGGTTCAAGCTTACAGCCATGAATGGTCTTGACCTCCTCTGCGACCAGCTGCTGCAGTCGCCACAGATTGCGGTCATGGATGCCGAACGCCTCGAGGTGGCTGACCGTGTTGTAGAGATATTCGGCGCCGGATCCGATATGCCCGCAGGCTCTGGCCAGCACGCTCGCCACTCTGTCCAACGGCTGGTTCAGCGACGTTCCCCTGCCCTTCACGCCGACCCAGAAGCCGAGCGCGCGCAGCGTGCCTTGCGGCGTATGCACCGGCAGCCACCGGACCGTCTCGATGCTTTCGTGGTCGCTGATTTCGCGCCGCAGCAGCCTTTCGACCTGCGCCGGCTTTTCGCCCTCCGGCAAGCGATAGATCACGCCGTTGCAGCGTCCGCCCCGTTCGAGCGCCATCATCAACCCAGGCTGCTCGGCACTGCCCCGCCAACGCACCATGTCGAGGCAGAAAGAGCGGTGCCAGCCAAAGGCCGTGGCGAGCTGTTGCTCGACCGACTCGAATTCCGGCTTCCAGATCAGCGACCCATAAGCGAACACCCATAGCGGCCCCTCATCGGCTTCATTGGACAGCCGCAAGGCAAGGTCTCGAAAGTCCTCGTCGTTCATGTCTGTCCAGCTCGGGTCCGGGCCGGGATCGGCCTCCTCCCGATGGCACAGTGCGACAAGCTCGGGCGTGAGCGACATCAAGCGCATGAACGACAACCCTTCATAGCCGTAGAGAAATCGAAAACCGCTGGGTGCGCAACCAGGGAACGCTTGGCACACACACCCATTGTTTTCCGGGCGGTGTCGGATTCCCGTCGTGAGGATCGTCCTATGATGGACGACGATCACGTATGAAAGGTGAGGAGACCGAAATGCCAAAAGCCCCGATGCCCTTCTTCTGGTACGAATTGATGACGTCAGATCTCGACGCCGCCGAGGCATTCTACACCCAAGTCATCGGCTGGACGGCGCAGCCCTTCGACAAGGCGCCCGGCATCCCGCGCTATGTCGTGATGAATGTCGGCGAACGTGGCGTCGGCGGCCTGATGACCTTGCCTGAGGATGCAGCCAAGATGGGCATGCCGCCCGCCTGGCTTGGCTATATCCACACCAGGGATGTCGACGCTGCCACGGCATCGCTGGAGAAAGCCGGCGGCACCGTTCACCGCCAGCCCGACGACATTCCGGGCGTCGGCCGCTTTGCCGTCGTCGCCGATCCGCAAGGCGCGACCTTCATGTTCCTGCAGCCAAACGGTCCCGACCAGCCTGTCGTGCCGGCCGGCACGCCGGGCCACATCGGCTGGCACGAGCTTTATACGAGCGACTGGAAAGCCGCGTTCGATTTCTATTCCGAGCAGTTCGGCTGGGTCGACGCCGGCGATTTCGACATGGGCCCGGTGGGCACTTACCAGACCTTTACAGCCGGCCCCGAATCCGGCGGCGGCATCATGAACAAGCCCGAGCAGATTCCGGTCCCGGTCTGGCAGTTCTATTTCAATGTTCCGGCCATCGATGCGGCGGCCAAACGGGTGACCGACAATGGCGGCAAGATCCTGATGGGGCCGATGGAGGTCCCGGGCGGCAGCTGGATCGTCCAATGCCAGGACCCGCAGGGCGCGCATTTCGCCTTGATGGCGCCGGTCCGCTGACCGCGATCGAACATCGCTGAAACAAAGCGCGGGCTTTCATCGGACTACCGATGAAGGCCTCTACCCCTGACTGGCGCCGTCTCATTCCGGCGCCAGCACCGCGACCTTCAGCTCAGCTTTCTTCGCGCCGCTGAACTGAACGGTGGCCGGGCCAGGCGCAAGCTTGAAGCGCACGCTCTTGCGGATGCCAGGGCATGTTTTCACGCCACTATAGCCCGCCGACTTGATGGCCTGGCCATTCTGGATGACATCGATCCAGGCCTCGCCCGAGAGACTGATCTGGATGGCCCCCTCGGACGGCACCTCCACGCTGGCAACGGCGCCAAACGTGTCCGATGCCGGCGCACGTTCGGGCGCTACCGCAAAACCGGCTTTCCCTACCGGCACCAGCGCCAGGTCCGCAGCCTCACCAACCGCCAGCGCCGCTCCGGACGGCGTTGCCGGTGCTGCGGCAAACAGGGTCTGCTCCCGCGTCACCGGCCACTTGAACGCCTCACAGCCGGCGTCCTCGGCCATGGCGAAGCTAATGCCTGCGAGGATCGCGAAAAGGCTGATGACGACTTTTTTCATGGCAAAGGCCCCCACACATTCAGGATTGTTGTACACGCATCAATACAACCATAGAGATACTAATGCAACCTTGGCGAGAAAATTTTAATGGCAATTGGGAACATTCCCAATCACCGATTGTTGACGGCAGGCCATGCGAAGTGAATGGTCATTCCTGGGCGATAATCTATGGCCGGGCGGATTGAAAATGGAGTCATTATGAAGCTTTTCGAAAGCCTCTCCAGATACCAGCCGCAGGCGCTCGGCGTGTTGCGCATCATGACCGCGCTGCAGTTCATCGAGCATGGCAGCCAGAAACTGTTCAACTTCCCCGTCAGCGCCGATCCCCACGCCCTTTCCGGGCTGACCATGACCGCCGGCATCCTCGAATTCGCCGGCGGCATCCTGCTGGCGCTCGGCCTGTTCACGCGGCCCGTAGCCTTCCTTCTGGCCGGCGAAATGGCGATCGCCTATTTCATGGCGCACATGCCGCGCGACTTCTTCCCGGTCAACAATGGCGGCGATTCGGCGATCTCTTTCTGCTTCATCTTCCTCTATCTGGTGTTTGCCGGCGCCGGCGCCTTCGCGCTGGACAACCGCCGCAGCGCCTGACGCCCAGAAGAAGGGGCGTGACTAGTGC
>NZ_RZQI01000056.1:0-13251 GCF_003998335.1 Mesorhizobium sp. M7A.F.Ca.CA.002.05.1.1
ACACTGCATCTGAGCCTGGATGGCGAGCGGGTTGTGATGTATGCGCGCTGGCGAAGCCTCGCGGAATATCAGGCGATGCGCGCAGGCAGCAGCTCGATGAGCGCGCTTCGAGAGATCATGGAAACTGTGATTTTCGAGCCCGGCGTGTTCGAGGTCGTACGTGAGTTTCGGCCGCCGGACGTCTGACCTCACGGCCGGGCTTGTTCGTTTAATCTCAACTGAAAACTCCTCCGGATGCGTCGGAACGCTACGTTCTCGCCCTACAACGACTGTCTCCGACCGAGTTCATAGGTGACGCTTCATTGCGGGGGCGAACGTCGGTGTAGCCGACATCTGGCGGAAAGCCGTCGCCGGTAATGGAACGCGTTCCCATGCTCATCCGCCAACGGCGTTCTCAGCCAATCTATGCGGCTGCTTATGACCCACCGTTCCCACAAAGCGGACTGACTGGATTATCCGAAGCCAGGCATTCCTGAGCGACCGCTTGCCCGGAGGAACGAACGGCCGCTTTTGGGGGGATCGATGCCGGTGAGGCCGAACGGCCGATATTGGACGCAAAGCTGCCATTCGGTATGAGTTAAATTCGGGCAGCGAAATAGCTGGATCAGCTTCCTGAATCAAAATGGACGAACCGCTTCGTAAACCACTGACGAATAACGACTGTTTTAGCCTCTGCGGGTCAACTTTGCATATACAATCAATACGTAGAGGGGATGGTTAGCCAACCGGTTTCCTTCATATTCTCTCGTATGGTCCGGCGAACCTAAGACCAAGAAGACAATTAGTTTTTTGGGAGGGGTGCCTCAGTGCAATCCACAGAGAAGATCAATCACTGCATTTTGACCATAACGCTAAGTTGGCTTGGCCCTCGCGCGTAACTCGGCTGTGTCGTTGCGATCGAGATGTCCTGGGACAGCGCAGGCCAGGATCGGCGACAGCGCGCATGAGCGTGCCCCGGCGTTTTCGCGGTCGGGCAGCGGAGCTCGAGGATGGGCGTTGTCAAAGGTTTGATTCGCCATTGCCATCCGGAGCTCGACAACATCCTGGTCGTGCCTCACACTCCGAGGTGATCAAGAAGACTTTGTTGATCTTCGGCCATCTGATGGTTCGTCATTTCTCTGACGATTTTTCCATTTTCGATTACGTAGTACCGGTCGGCGACCTCGGCGGCGAATTGAAGATTCTGCTCGACTAAGAGAATGGTCAGTCCTGTGGACTTGATATCTTTGATCAGTGCACCGATCGCATCGACCACGACAGGTGCCAGCCCCTCTGTCGGCTCGTCGAGCATCAGAAACGAAGCGCCCATGTAAAGGGGCCGCGCTATCGCTAGCATCTGCTTTTCCCCACCCGACAACGACGCGGCCTTTTGCGAGCGCCGGGTTTTGAGGATCGGGAAATACTCATAGATCCGGTCGAGCGGCCAGGCGGTGTCTCCGTTCGCACGGCCGATCGACAGATTCTCGTATACGTTCAGCGTCGAGAAAATTCCGCGGTCTTCCGGCACAAAACCGACCCGCATCTTGCAAATCCGCTCAGGCGAGAGATCGATGATTTCGGTTCCGATGAAGCGGATGCTCCCGGTTCGTCGCGGAATATCGCCGATGATCGACTTCAGCAGCGTGGTCTTGCCGGCACCGTTTCGCCCCACCAACGTTACCACTTCGCCAGTCTGGACAGACAAGTTGACGCCCTGCAAAATATGGCTTTCGCCATAATAGGCGTCGAGATCCGTTATCTCCAGCATGCTCAATGGCGCTTTCCCAAATAGGCTTCTATCACCCGGGGATCCTGTCGGACGTCGGCGTAGCGACCGCGCGTTAGAAGCGCCCCCTGCTGCAACACAATGATCTCATCGGCGACATTTGCGATGACACCGAGGTTGTGCTCCACGACGATGATCATGCGGTCGACGGACAGTTGCGCAATAAGGTCCGTCGTACGCGATACATCTGCCGTCGTCATCCCAGCGGTTGGTTCGTCGAGAAGGAGAATCGTTGGGTGTGCTCCCAGGGAAATCGCGAGCTCCAAGGCGCGTTTGCGGCCATATGGCAGGTCCCCTGCGGGTCGACCGCGCAAAGAGGACGGAATTCCGACCTGATCCAGCAGTGCCGACGCTTCCGGCCGGTGATCCTCATGCCAGTCGATCTTTGCGAAGGCCTTCGTACCCCCGTCTGCTCGGCGCTGCACCGACAGCACGACATTGTCCATGACCGAGAGATTGGGGAAGATGCTCGTGATCTGAAAGCTGCGCACGATACCTTGGCGAGCAAACTGCTCGGCACGTAAACGAGTCATGTCCTGGCCGTTGAACAGCAGCCGACCACGCTTCGGCCGATAAAACCCGCTCAAGACGTTGAACAAAGTCGTCTTGCCGGCCCCATTAGGGCCGATGATGCCGTAAACCGGCTTTCTCTCGAATTTCAGGCTTAAGTCATTGATCGCCTTGAAGCCGCCGAAACTCATCGTGACGGACTGCAGTTCCAGTAGCGGCATCACGGTTCCGCCAGCGCTCTCGCCAATGTTCTGGCCACAATCAGGCATCGGCTGCATCTCCCGTAGCGACAACCCGATCGGGCTTCGATGCATATCGCCTGCCCGAGCCAGACATTTCGGCGGGTGGAACGCGGTCAACGGAATAATGCACGATTTCGCCGAGTATGCCGCGGCGGAACAGAAGCACAATGGTGACGAACAAAATGCCAAGGAACAGGCTGCCGCTGTCCGTTATCGACGAAAGCGTGCTGCGCATCATCAGGACGACGCCGCTGCCAACGAATGGCCCGAAAATGGTGCCTGCTCCGCCCAGAAGCGTCATCATGACCGGCTCTCCGGACGCCCGCCAGCTGACCATCTCGAGCGTAACGAACTGATGGTTTAGCGCATAAAAAGCGCCTCCGATCGAACATACCAAAGCCGAAAACACGTAAGCCTTCACTCGCAGGCTGTATACATTGTACCCAATGCTCATCAAGCGCTGCTCGTTCTCGCGAGCGCCGAGAAGCGCGAGCCCATAAGGCGATTTGAGAAGCCGTAGGATGGCGTAGACCACCAGTGCCACAGCGCCCAGAGATACATAGTAGAAGACCCTATCATCGCCCAGATCCAGCCCCAGGAGTGTCGGCCGAACCAGCCCATGCAGGCCATCCTCGCCCCCCGTAAAGTCGGGAAACTGGTTGATGATGAAATATACGATCGATGCGAACGCGAAAGTGATCATCGAGAAATAGATCCCCTTCTTTCGCGCGACGACCAAGCCGAAGAGGAGGCTGACAGCCGTACTGGCGGCGACACCCGTGAGCACGGAAAGTAGCATCGGGACCCCGAGCTTAACCATCAGAATGCCGGTGATATAAGCGGAAGTGCCCCAATAGGCCGCCTGTCCGAAAGATAGCAGGCCACCGAATGCGAACAGAAGATCGAAACCGAGGGCGAACAATCCCCATAGGATGATATCGGTCGCCAGGACCGGATAGATCACCCAAGGAAGCAGAAGGGCGGCAGCAAGCGCGACCAAGGCGGCAGGCCTGCTCAGGAATACCTGTCGCGCGCGCTCCGTCATCGGTGTGTAGTGAAGCGCGAAATGAGAGATGTCGATGCCCTGGAAGATACCGCCGGGCCGCACCAGCAGCACAACAAGCATAAGGATGTAAATGACTGCGGTGGACGCCGGGGCATAGAAGATCGCTGCGATGGCCGAGACGAGACCGGATGCAAAGCCCATGACCACCGAGCCGGCAATCGACCCCATCCCGCCGGCAACGACCACAGCAAAGACGAAATTGATCATCTCTTCGCCCATGAAGGGTGACACGTTGCGCAACGGCGCCGAGAGCGCCCCAGCCAGCCCGGCCAGAGCCGAGGCAAAGAAGAATGTCCCGGAAATGAGGAGGGGTACGTTCCCACCGAAGCATTTGAGGAGATCGGGCCGCTCCGAGGCCGCCCGGATAAGGGCGCCCAAACGGGTACGCTCCAGCGCGAACCATGTACCGAAACACAAGCCGATCGATACTATGACGACAAAGAGACGATATTTCGGATAGGAGACGAACCCAAGGTTGACGGCACCTTTGAGAAGGTCGGGCACAAGATAGGGCGCGGACGTCACACCGTAGAATATCCGGACGACGTCTTGCATGATCAGCGAGAGGCCGAACGTTAGGATCAGAACATACGCAAGGTCGAGGCCGTAGAGGCGCCGTATAAGCAGCCGTTCCAGCACGATGCCAGTCGTGCCAACAAAGACGGCTGAAACGAGGAAGCCGACCCACAACGAGAGGCCGAATTGAGACCCCAGAACCAACGCGGTGACGGCGCCAAGCATGAACATGGAGCCATGCATAAAATTGACCACGCGCATCATGCCGAAAATGATGCTCATTCCGAGGCTCATCAGCGCCAGGACCCCGCCGCTCACCAGCCCATTGAAGAGCAATATCGCATAATATGACATTAGGTAGAACTCCGGATCCCTGCAGGCCAGATGCGTCCCGGCGACGTCGATAAACCGATTCCGGGAACTATGTCGTCCTACTCCCAGTCGTGCTTGCAGGTGCTGTCCGTCTCCGGATAATACGCCTCGTCACCTGGAACCGAGCCGGTGATATCAAAAAAGTCACTATCGTTCTTCACGCCCGACGCGGGCTTGACCTGACCGACGAAGGTGCGCTTGACCACAAGATGGTCGCTCTTGCGCATGAGCGCGTCCTTCGCGAACATGTCGCTGAAACGTCGGCCTTCAAGGACTTTCGTCACCTTGTCGGGATCGTCGGTGCCGAGTTCCTGGACCGTTTTCAGCACCTGATAGACGGCGGAATAGTTCCCGGCGTGGATGTCGCCGGGATAGAAATTCAGTTTCTCATGGAAGCGTTTGGCGAATTTCCGGGTCTCGTCGTCCAGATCCCAATACCAGATCAGCGCGGCGTTAACGCCAGCCCAAGTGTCTGGGCCAAGAGCTTTGACGTCCGACAGATTCAACTGGCCGGGAACAATCTTTATACCGGCGTCCATCAATCCGAACTCTCGTGCCTGCTTGACCGCGTTGCGCAGGTCCTGACCCGATTCAAGAATGCCGATGGCCTGCGCGCCCGCCGCCTGCGCTTTCAGGAGATAGTTTGAGAAATCATCATTGGGGAACGGCACCATGTCCACCCCGACGATTTCGCCGCCATTCTGCTTGACAGCCTTTGAGAAAGAATCGAGCAGAGATTTACCGAAGGCAAAGTCAGCCGCGATAAAGTACCACTTCTTAGTGCCCTCCTTGGTCATTTGTTTGACTGGGACCGACATGGCTGAAGTATCGTATCCGTAGTGCCAAGTGTATTTACCGCAGGCCTCGTTGGAAAGTGCCATGGTTCCTGGGCTGACGAAAGTCGTCAGAATGTGTCGTTCGTTGGCAAGCTTGGCAACAGCGATCGCGGCCGCCGAGCTCGACACGTCCGTTATCAGATTCACGCCCTGGGAATCGATGATCTCGCGTGCCTTGTTGACGGACAGCGCCGGATCAAGCTTGTTGTCGACGACGATGACTTTTATCGGAACCCCGTTGACCTTGCCACCGAAATCTTCGACCGCCATCTTTGCGAATTCCACATCACCTGGACCTGAGGTTTCTGAATAGACCGAGGAAAGATCAGTCAGCATCAGAATGTTGAACGTGCTGCTCTTCATCTGGGCTGATGTCGGGACAGTACCGGTCAGAGCGATAGCTATTGTCAGGCCGACAGCAGCAAGTGTCTTCATTGGCATTTATTAATTCCTCCTCATTAATATTTGTCGTGTTAAGGCGGTTTGGATCGTGTGAACCAAGGGTTCGGGCGCATAATCGCCGCCAACCAGACTGTCTGGCGATGGCGCAAATGGTAGGGTTGCGGCAACGCTCCTCCCCCACGACAAATATCCGCCTACACCGTGGGCTCAGCCCAATTCTGTGGCTCGGGTTGCTTTTCCAGGGTTTTTACCGCAACTGCCGGCGTGAGGGAGTCTCATATGGAAAACATGTCATCGCGTTTGGAGATGCACGCTGACGGGCTGGCTGCAGCCGGGTACTAGGGTTCGCCGCGTATCGCGGAATCATTTGCGAACTGTTCGCCCTCTCCACGGAGCAATTCCCTTGCACCCTACTGACAAGGCGAATTTCTGTGTCCAGACAGAAGCGCTCTGCGTCGAGAATAAGGTCGTCACGGACACGCCCGTAGCGCAGAAGCTTCAGCCCAGTGCCGCCCGGTAGGAATGCGAACGGCACGATCGGATCGGCATGCCGGCCCAGAGCGCCGAAACTTCCCTTGCGGCAAGTGTCCCCGGGGCAAACTTCGTTCAGATCGGCTGATTAAAAGCCCGCAATCACGACCTCCCGTAAAGCGCGAGAGTTTGCCCGTTGACGAAACTTTGGTTCGCTTCGAGATCACGCACAACCAGGCGTCCGAAACTCCTGACGCTTAAAATTTCGTCGCCCACTCTTCGATGTTCGACTTATCGAATACCAACAGGTCCTTGAGATAAGCGCTGCCGTCCGCCTCTACGGTCATGTCGCCGAGACGACCGATCTTGGTGGTGCTGTTGGCTGCACCGTCGGTTTGCCCACGCGCGAGCATGCCGGCATACATGACGGCCGCGTAGCCGAGATCAGCAGGACTCCAAAGCTGGAACGTATCGGTCACACCGGAAAGCACGTTTGGCTTCATCTCCGAAGGCAGGCCGTGGCCAGTAACAAATATCTTGCCCAACTGACCTGCATCGGTAACCGCCCGGCAGGCGGAGACAATGCCGACGGCGGTCGGCGAGATAATGGCCCTCAAATTTGGGTACGCTTTTATGAGTCCCTGCGCCTCGCGATAGCTCTTGTCCGCCGCGTCGTCGCCATAGACCACGCCGACCAGCTTTAGCTTGGCATATTTCTCCTTCTGCCACTCCTCCTTCATCTTCTCGATCCAGAGGTTCTGGTTGGTTGCCTGCGAGGTTGCCGACAGAATTGCGACCTCGCCTTCGCCACCGAGCGTCTTGCTGATCATGCGCACGTCATTGGCGCCGATTAAGTCATCGTGCGGGGCGTTCACATGCATTATGCGGCCTTCCGGCGCGATCGCAGAATCGAAGGAGATGACCTTTATGCCACGCTGCATCGCCTTCTTGCCTGTAGGGATGAGGGCTGTGGCGTCGTTGGCCGAGATGACAAGAGCGTCGATTTTCTGGGCGACGAGCGCGTCGATGACCGCAATCTGCTGTTCGACGGTCGCTGCGGTCGGACCCGTGTAAACGAGTTCGACATTGCCTAGTTCATCGGCCGCTTGCTGACCACCATCGCGGGTCACGTCGAAATAGCTGATGCCCATGACCTTGACAACCAATCCGATTCGCAGCTTCTGCTGCGCGAAGGCGGGCCGCAAAGGTGCCGTTGACGTAACGCCAGCGAGCGCAGCACCGGACACGAGTTTCAAAAGCCGACGGCGATCCGGATTCATTGCTTCCTCCCATCTAGTTTCAAGAGATCGATATTGGGGCGCTCAACAGAGGGACGCCAAATCGTCAGACAACCGCGCGCCAGACCTCCGGAACGAAGGCATAGCCACCGCCTCGTCGCTCGACATGACCGAAGGCAGGAAAGTCCAGGTGAATGCCGGCTACGCGAAGCCTGTCTGCAGCCGCCATATCCAAGGCACGCCGCCTGGTAGCCACAGCCAGATCGCGGTCTATGTCAAGAATCGTTGCTGCCTGGGGCGCCGTAAATTGTAGATGCGGCATATGAACAATGTCGCCCCAGATCATTACAGAGTCACCGCCGGATTCAATGAGCCAGCCGGTGTGGCCGGGCGTATGGCCGGCCTGTGTGACAGCAATGACCCCTGGCATGACGGGTCCGTCACGAACCGTCCGGATGCGCTCTCCATACGGCCGGGTAGCCCGCCGGAACCCTTCAAAAAATTCCTGCGGTTCGCCATCGGGTGAGCGTGAGGGCGACATGGGATCTCGAAAGAACTGGAGCTCGGCCTCGTTGACGACAAGTTCTGCGTTCGCAAACACAGCCTCACCGGCTTCATCGATTAACCCATTGATGTGGTCGGGATGCATGTGCGTGATCAGGATGGTGTCGATGTCAGCGGGAACAATGCCGATTGCCGCCAAGTTCCGGCAGACCATGCCCAACGTCGGTCCCGAACGCGTTCCACAGCCCGTGTCGACAAGCGCCACATGATCGCCGGTCCGGAGCAGAAAGGCATTCATCGTCATTTTTGGCGGAACCGGACGGAACGCCGCTGTTTCGATGCGGATGCAATCCTCCTGATCGATACCCGCGATCATATCGAAAGTGGCCTGAAAGGTACCGTCATTGACCGCAGTCACCGTCATGTCGCCGATGGCGATGTGATAGGCACCCGACGGCTGGCAGTGTGGTTTGGCTGCTGTCACGTCACATTCCCAAGGTTCTTCGGGAGGGTGCAAGCGGAGCGGAGAAGCGCCCAATCTTCAGCGGGCCGTCAACGCAAGCGCTCGGCGAAGCCTGGGAGCACGACCGCCATCCTCCAAAACGGCCGAGATGGCGAACCGGAACGACCGCCATTAGGTCTCTTAGGACATGGTCCGAAGGAACGGAAATCGTAAATTGCCAAGCAACCATCGCGTTCGGCGATGAGAGATGGGGGCGATCGTCGCTACGAAGGTTTGCTCGGTCCAAAGTAGAGACCGCGCTCGAAGCCTTCATAGAGTTTCAGAGTGATCGGATCCCCGAAAGGCAGTATCTGCGTCATGATCACGCCGCCTATGCTTCTGTAGCGATCCACCCAGAAATAGGTATTGGCAAGGCCAGCCCAGGTCATGCTGCCGGCGCTACGCCCATTGGGCGAATCACTCGTATTGAGCAGAAAACTCAATCCCCATTTCTGCGGCATGCCAGGGAAAAAATCAGTATCGTTGGCGAGATCCTTCAACACCGAGGTGAGCACGCCTGCCTTGATGTCGCCGATGCTATTCTGGCCCATGAGTTCGACGGTATCCGGCTTGAGCACGACAGTGCCATCCTTGGCTCGCCCGTCATTCAAGAGCATCTGGATATACGACGCGTAGTCGCCAGCGGTTCCGTAGATGCCGCCGCCGCCCATGAAGAATTCGGGCTGCTGGGAGATCTCATGCTCGATCGGAATAAGCGAGCCGTCTGCTTGGCGGCGATGCACGTCCGCCAAGCGCTCGCGCCACGCCGGTTTTATCAGAAACGCCGTGTCGTGCATCCCAAGGGGCGCGAACAGGTGCTCGCGCAGATAGTCCTCGAGCGATAGGCCGCTGACAGCTTCGACGACCTGCCCGGCCCAGTCGATGCTGATGCCATATTCCCATTTCTCGCCCGGATCGGCCACCAGAGGCTGAGCGAGCGAACTCAACTTGCAGTCGACTAGCAGCGGTATGTGGTTCTCGCGCATATAGCGCTCGACCGCCTTATTCCAAATGTCGTAGCCATAGCCGGATGTGTGCGTCAGCAGATGCCGGAGTGTGATCGGCCGCTTGGCCGGCCGCACCATTGGCGTGCCGTTCGCGTCGAAACCATCGAGAACCTCTGGTGAGGCAAGCGACGGCAGGACGCTTCCGATCGGTTCGTCCAGAGCGACCCGCCCCTGCTCCACCAATTGCATCGCCGCCGTCGCCACCAGGGCCTTGGTCATCGATGCGTACCAGAAGACTGTGTCCAGCGTCATCGGTGCGCGCCTGGTAAGGTTACGCAGGCCGAAGGCGCCCTCATACAGCCGGGTCGTTTTGTCGACCGCGATGGCAACGACGCCGGGCACGTCACCGCGCTGCGCCGCCCTGCGAAGCAAGGCGTCGATCGAATGCACATCGCGTGTGGTCACTATTGCGTCTCTCCCAGGGGCGTTGTCGTAACTGTCGGCGCCAGAACGGCGAGCTCGCCCGCTATGTCCTCCATCTGCTCGCCTCCTGCCATCAGCGACAGCAGTTCCGTGCTGCTCTTTTCACCGCGCTTGAAACTGGCCGCAACACGACCCTGGATCAGGACGGTGAACAGGTCGCCCACGAGCGTGGCATGATGTGCATTGTGCGTTATGAAGACAATGCCGACACCCTCGGCACGCGCCGCCTGTATGAAGCGCAGCACGGTAGCGGCCTCCTTGACACCAAGTGCCGATGTCGGCTCGTCCAGAATCAGGACGCGGGCGCCAAAATACATAGCTCGCCCGATTGCAAGCACCTGTCGCTCACCCCCCGATAGCGATCCCACCAATTGGTTGCCGTCGCGCACACGCGTGATCCCGAAGCGCCTTATCTGCTCCACGGAGACGCGGTTCGCCTTCTCGATGTCTAGCCGCTGGAACGGCCAGACACCTTTCTTGGGCTCGGCGCCAAGAAAAAAGTTCCTGCCCACGCTCATCAGCGGAATGGTGCCGATATCCTGATGCACTGTGGCGATACCGCGCGCTCGGGCATCGCGCGGATCGGTGAATTGCGTTTCCACGCCATCAAGTAGGATCTTGCCTTCACTAGGACCGTGAAAGCCCGACAGGATCTTAATTAATGTCGACTTGCCGGCACCGTTGTCACCTAGAAGGCAAACCACCTGCCCGGCTGGAACGCTAAGAGACACGTCAGTAAGCGCCTGGACGCCGGCAAAGCGCTTGGAGACGCCTTGCAGTTCGATGAGGGGGCGGTTTTCAGAAGCCATGCAGAACCTCGCGCTGTCGGCTAGCCAGCGCTCATGGCGAGGCGCCGGAAGTAGTGATTGGTGATCACGGCCGCCATCAGCAGAACGCCGAGAAAGAGCTGGACCCAGTCGGTGCTCCATCCGGTGTAGAAGATGCCGATATTGATGACGCCGAAAATGACGGTGCCGAGAAACACCCCGAACGCGGAGCCGTAGCCGCCGCCGAGCAGGACGCCGCCGATTACGGCGACGATCGGTGCCTGAAAGACATAGCCGAGGCCGGCAGTCGCGTTGCCGGAATGATATCCGATCGCCTGGATGACACCGACAAGGCTCGCGCCAAGACCGGTCATCATGAACAGCACGATCTTGACAAAACCTGTCGGTACTCCGGCGCCGCGCGCCGCGACAGGGTTTCCACCGGTCGCGAATATCCAGTTGCCGAACGCGGTCCTCGCCAGTACCCAACCGCCAAAGATCGTGATGGCGAACCACCACAGGATCGAGATGTTTGCCTGGCCCCAGTTCGATGCGAAGACAGCATCTGAAAGCGGTGTCGACTTCACCGAGACCGAGGTGGTGTTGCTGAGCAGCCGCGCCAGGCCAAGTGACAGGCCGCCTATGCTGAAACTGCTGGCAAGCGTCACGATGAAGGACGGCAACCCGGTGCGCACGACAAGGAGACCGTTCAGGACGCCGACAGCCAGGCCAAGTGCAAGGGCGGCTGAGATCATGAGCCACACGGAAAAGTCAAACAATGTCGTGCCGATCGCAACCGTGATCGACGCCGCGCCTACCACCGCGCCGACCGACAGGTCGAACTCGCCCGCAACCATGAGAATGCCGACCGGTATGGCGATGATGCCGAGCTCGGCTGCGGTGTTGAGCCATCCGGCGGTGCCGTCGAAGGTTACGAAGCCGTACCGATAGGCCGTCGCCGCGAAGAAAGCATAGACGAAAACGGTGGCTACGAAGGCACCGAACTCGGGTCTGCGCACTAGACTGGACGGAGACCAGCTCCGCATTGGCCGGGAGGTGGCGGCCGATGCGTCACGCAGCGCCTGGGTTTCCAATGTCATGAGCGTCATCCGGCAAGTGCTGGGATTGGTTGAGAAGATCCGAGGGACAGTGAAGGCGGGATCTCGGGCGCGCCACGATCGCAGGGAGCTGGCGCGTAATCAGGACGCCCCTCTGACGCCGGGATAGGTCACGTTGACTTTCAGCACCTCGTCAACATTGTCCTTGGTGATCATCAGCGGACCGGTTGATATCTGACCCATTGGCAGCATCTTGTATTGCACATACTGGTATGCCGCGAGCAAGGCGTAGTAGCCGTCGAGATATGGCTGCAGGTCGGCGATGAAGAGCAGGTCGCCGTTCTTCAAGGCTTCGAGCGAGCCGAGCGACAGGCCGAGCGAAGCATTGACGATCTTTCTTCCGCTCTGCTTGACGGCCTCCACGGAAGCAACGCCCTGCACGGCGCCAATGGTCCAGATCGCATCGATCCTCTGATCGCTTTGCAGCGCACCACGGATGGCGCTGCTGACAAAAGTGGGGTTGCTGGCATCGGAGAACTGGATGGTCAGGACCTTGGAGTCGCCTCCGGCCGCCTTGAAGGCATCGTTATAGCCGAGGCAATCCAGGTCCAGCGTGGTGTTGCCGGGAACGTGATTGACGCAAAGGCCGAATTTTGCACCGGCCTTGATCTCCCTCTCACCAACCGAGCGACCGAGGTCACGGGCGCTGAAGCCTACGTATGAAATCGCGCCGATATCCCGCCAGGAAGCGCCACCATCATGCTGAATGATGACCGGGATGCCGCTGGCCGTGATCTCCTTGATGATGGGGTCGAGCGTGTCCGGGAAGTAGTTGCCTATGACCATGGCGGCCGGCTTCTGGCTCGCGGCCTGCTTCACCAGCTTGGCGTAGTCGGCGACGAAATTGTTGGGATCGGTGCCGGTGATCCACTGGTAGTCGACATTGAGGTCACGAGCAGCGTCGTCGCCGCCCTTCTTCATCGCGCCGAAAAAGGGATCCCATAGCGGGCCGCCCAGCATGACGATGCGCGGCTTGTCCTGGGCGCTGGCGGCACCGGCCGCGCTTAGCGAAGCCAAGACGCAGACACCCAAAAACGCAACTGCGGCCACGCCGCGCCGTGCCAGCGAAGCTGGTAGCATGTTCATGATCTCCTCCCAAAAGAACCGGCCGATAAGACCGACATGAATTGGTCTAGGTCAAACGGCTTTGGGCGCTAAGTCGTGGTTGAGCATCCAACCATCGCGATGCGCGAAGCTTGCCGCGACGACTTGCTTGGCCGCGGAGGCAACGCGGCTCAGCCGAGCTGCTTTGTCATACGGCCGCGCCGCGCGCGCTCGCCGGCTGCGTTCAAGGTCAGCGCAACCAGAAGGATCAGGCCGTACATGATCTGGATGTAGAAGATCGAAACCTGCGCCAGCGTGAACAGGGTCTGGATCAGGAAGAGCAGCGTGCCGGCCGCGGCTGCACCCAGCATGCCCCCTCGCCCGCCGGTCAAGGCGATGCCGCCCAGCGCGACGGCAGCGATGGAGGTCAACGTGTACGGAACGCCGACGCGTGGATCACCCGAACCG
>NZ_RZQI01000571.1:0-3986 GCF_003998335.1 Mesorhizobium sp. M7A.F.Ca.CA.002.05.1.1
GCATAGATGAAGGCCGGTGCGCCCGGACCGCCGTTGAGGTACTTGTAAGTGCAGCCGATGGCGAAATCGGCATTTGCGTGATCGAGCTCGACGGGCAGGGCGCCGGCGGTGTGGCATAGATCCCAGACGATCAGCGCTCCGGCCGCATGAGCCTTGCGCGTCAGCGCCGCCATGTCGCGCAGTTCACCCGATTTGTAGTTGACGTGGTTGACCAGCACCACCGCGACGTTTTCGTTGATCAGCTCTTCGATAGTGGGCGCGTCGACGCCCGCGAGGCGCAGCAGGACGCCGTCCCGTGTCGAGGCCACGCCTTCGGCGATGTACAGGTCGGTGGGGAAACTGTCACCCTCGGCGACGATGACCGACCGGCCCGGCCGAATCTCCAGCGCCGCATGCAGCACCTTGTAGATGTTGGTCGACGTCGTGTCGCAGACGACGGTCTGGCCGGCCGCGGCTCCAATCAGGCGTCCGAGTTGATCGCCGAGTTCGATCGGCATCTCGAACCATCCGGCCGTATTCCAGGCTCGGATGAGGTCCTGGGCCCATTCCTGGGTTGCCGCCTGCTGCAGCTCGCCGAAAACGGCATGAGACGCTGCCCCCAGTGAATTGCCGTCGAGATAGATCACCCCCTCCGGCAGAATGAAACGGTCGCGCATGGCCCGCAGCGGATCTGTGGCATCCATCGCTTCGACTGCGGCGAGATCAGGAAATCCACTCATGGTCAGTCAGTCCCCGGTTGTTCGCGAAGGGTGTTCCGCCGCCGCGCGTCGCTGTTTTCATTTCGACGATGTCAGAGCCGGGTGCGGACCGTCCACAGTTCCGGGAACAGCACCACCTCGAGCATCTTCTTCAGATACGAAGCACCCGACGTGCCGCCGGTGCCGCGTTTCAGACCGATGATGCGCTCAACCGTGGTGACGTGGTTGAAGCGCCAGCGGCGGAAATAATCCTCGAAGTCGACCAGCTTCTCTGCCAGTTCGTAGAACATCCAGTAGCGCTGCGGATCGCGGTAAATGGTTTGCCAGGCGACCAGCACCTCTTCATTCTCGGTTCGCGTCTCACGCCAGTCCGTGCGCTTGGCATCGGCACCGATGTCGAATCCGTTGCGCGCAAGCAGCAGCAGCGCTTCGTCGTAGAGCGATGGTTCGGTCAGGATCGCTTCCAGCTTTCCGCTCAGGTCGGGCCGGTGCTTGTGCGGCCCGAGCATGGCCAGGTTGCGGTTGCCGGCCATGAACTCGATGGCGCGATACTGCCAGGACTGGAAACCCGAGGACTGGCCGAGCGCGTCGCGGAACTCGGTGTATTCGCTCGGCGTCATCGTCCGCAGCACATCCCAGGCATTGTTCAGCTGCTCGAAGATCCGCGCAACGCGCGACAGCATCTTGAAGCTCGGCTCGAGCCGGTCGGCGCGGATGGAACGGATCGCGGCTCCAATCTCGTGTAGAGCGAGCTTCATCCAGAGTTCGGAGGTCTGATGCTGGATGATGAACAGCATCTCGTCATGCGCCGATGACAGCGGCGTCTGGGCCTCCAGCACTTTCTCCAGGTGCAGGTAGTCGCTGTAGGACATGCGCTCCTTGAACGACATCTGGGCGCCTTCGGACGCCGGATCGTATGGCTCGCTCAATCGATTTTCTCCGTGCGCAGCCGGAAGCGCTGGATCTTGCCGGTCTGGGTCTTGGGCAGAGCGGCGATGAATTTTACCGATCGCGGATATTTATAGGGCGCGATCATTGCCTTGACATGGTCCTGCAGGCGCTTGGTGGTGAGGGCGTCGGGCGCGACGCCCTGCGCTAGCACGACATGCGCCTCGACGATCTGGCCGCGCTCGGCGTCCTCGGCGCCAATGACAGCGCATTCGGCGACGTCCGGGTGCGCCAGCAGCGCCGCCTCGACCTCGGGACCGGCGATGTTGTAGCCGGCGCTGACGATCATGTCGTCGGAGCGTGCGGCGAAATGGAAGAAGCCGTCCTCGTCCTGCGTGAAGGTATCGCCGGTGAGGTTCCAGCCGTCGCGCACGTATTCCTTCTGCCTGTCATCGGCCATGTAGCGGCAGCCGGTCGGTCCGCGCACCGCAAGCCTGCCGGTCGCGCCGCGCGGCACCTCGCGCATCTCGTCATCGACGACGCGCGCCTCGTAGCCGCCCACCGGCTTTCCGGTCGACGCGGGCTTCATGTCGTCAAAACGGTTGGAGATGAAGATGTGCAGCATCTCGGTGGCTCCGATGCCGTCGAGGATCGGCTTTCCGGTCTTTTGTGTCCACACTTCGAAAACGGGAGCAGGCAAGGTTTCGCCGGCCGAAACGGCGACGCGCAGCGATGACAGGTCCGCTCCTTCATCCATGGCCTTCAGCATGGCGCGGTAGGCAGTCGGCGCGGTGAAAGAGATCGTCGCTTTGTAGGTCTCGATGATGTGGATCATGTTGGGTGGCGTCGCCTGCTCCAGCAGCGTCGCCGCCGCACCGAAGCGCAGCGGGAAGATGGCGAGTCCGCCAAGGCCGAAGGTGAAGGCCAGCGGCGGCGAGCCGACGAAGATGTCGTCCGGCGTCACCTCCAGGATTTCGCGGGCGTAGGCGTCGGCGATGATCAGCAGGTCGCGGTGGAAATGCATCGTCGCCTTCGGAACGCCTGTTGTGCCCGAGGTGAAGCCGAGCAGGGCAACATCGTCGCGGCCGGTGTCGACTGCGGTGAACGTCACCGGCTTGTCGAGAGCGGCACGATCGAGTTCAGCATCATGGTTGGCGGTGCCGTCGAAACCGATGACCTGCTTGAGGAATGCGCTGTCCTTGGCGCAGGCGGTCATCTCGTCCATCAGCCTGGTGTCGCAGAGCGCGACGGTGATTTCCGCTTTGTCGACGATCTTGGCGAGTTCGCCGGCGCGCAGCATCGGCATGGTGTTGACGACCACGGCGCCAACCTTGGTGGCGGCCAGCCAGCAGGCGACCATGGCGGGGTTGTTGGCCGAACGGATCAGCACCCGGTTGCCGGGCTCGACCCCATAATTCTCGACCAGCGCGTGGGCCAGCCTGTTCGTCCAGTCGGACAGTTCCTTGTAGGTGCGGCGGCGGCCATTGCCGATCAGCGCGGTGTGGTCGCCCAGGCCTTTCTCGACCAGCCTGTCGGTCAGTTCGACACCGGCGTTGAGGCGTTCGGGATAGTCGAAGCCGTCGAGCAGGATTTCAGGCCATTGCTCCGGCGGCGGCAGGTGATCGCGCGTGAACGTGTCGATATGCGCTGAAGGCCCAAGCATGTCGCCGCTCTCCTGTCTGCTGGACGGCCAGTGCGCGAGGCGCCTGACCAGTGATCTGAAGGTCCTGCTTTTTTTGAGGAGGCTTCGTGCCGCAAGTCGCGCCTTGCTCGACGCCACCCGAACGGGGTGACCATTTGCAGGCTTCGGGCAGCACAGCAGACCTCCCATTGTCGGCTGTTCGTGCGGGCAGGATCGCACCAGTCGAAATTTGTTTCAAGCCTAAAATGTTTTTGCCCTAGAGCATTGACGCATGGCGTGGCGGTGGCCATTGCTAGCGGAACAGCGATGCCGTTTTTGGGGAAGGGCGCAGATGTTCGAACGTCACATCGTCGATTGGGATGATGCCTATGCCAACGGTGCGAATATCGCCGGCAGCGACCGATGGCCGGCCGCGTGGGTGGAGCCTGCGCAAGCGTTTCGTGACGCACTCTCGGCGCAGGGCCGGGCACGGCTCGACATCACCTATGGCGATGGGCGACGCAATCGGCTCGATCTCTTCCTCCCCAGCGCCACGCCCAAAGGGTTGGTGGTGTTCATCCATGGCGGTTACTGGAAGGCGTTCGACAAGAGTTTCTGGTCGCATCTCGCCAATGGTGCGGTCAGCAGCGGCTTTGCCGTGGCGATGCCGTCCTACACGCTGTGCCCGGACTTACGCATCGCCGGCATCGTCCAGGAGATCGGCGTGGCGATCGGCAAGGCGGCGGCAATGGTCGACGGGCCGCTGATGCTGACCGGAC
>NZ_RZQI01000572.1:0-3981 GCF_003998335.1 Mesorhizobium sp. M7A.F.Ca.CA.002.05.1.1
CGCCGCCCTCGGAGGCAACGGCCACACCGCGAAAGATGTTGCCGCCGCCGATGACGACGCCGACCTCGATGCCCAATGCACGCGCCTCGGCGATGTCGCCGGCGATGCGATCCACCACTGACACGTCGATGCCGAAATGCTGCTCGCCCATCAACGCTTCGCCCGACGCTTTCAGCAAGACACGTCGGTAGAGGGGCTTCACCGTCATCTGGGCCTCTTCATTTGCATGTGGCGCGTTCCGGGTGGCTGCTCTCGCGCAGGCGCGCCACCGAAACAATGGCGTTCCGATACACGAAGGGCGCCGCGATGTCACGCGGCGCCCTTCCCGGAATTCTCTCGCCTTTTGTCAACTCACGCCGGCAAATGCACCTTCCATGAGCAGGTCAGGGAAATAGCCCGCAGGCTTGCAGCCGACGGCCTGGCCCCCGGTAAGGCCGCCCTGGATTTCCGGACCGAAGAACGAGTACGGGAACGGCGTGACCGGCAGGCTGACTGCGTCGAGCCTTGCCAGGAGCTCTTGGGGGATCTCGAAATCGAGCGCGCCGAGATTGTCCCTGAGCTGATCGAGCCTCGTCGCACCGATGATCACCGAAGCGACACCGGGCCGCGTTGCCGCCCAGTTCAAGGCGATTTGGGCCATGCCGCGGCCAAGCTCGCCGGCGGCCTTTTCCAGTTCGGCAACGATTGCCCAGTTGCGGTCGGTGAACTTCTGGAAGCCGGGATTGGTCGAACCGCGCATCGCCTCCAGCCTGCCGCCGGCGTTGCTGATTGTGTCTGAACGATATTTGCCGCTCAGCAAGCCGCTGGCCAGCGGGCTCCAGACCATGATGCCGGCGCCATAGCGCGTGCCGAAAGGCACGAATTCATGCTCTATGTTGCGCTCGACCAACGAATATTCGAGCTGCAGCGCCGAAACCGGTTCATAGCCGCGCTGCTCAGCGATGGACTGCGCCCTGCTCGCGTACCAGGCGGGGACGTCGGAGAGACCGACATGGCGAATCTTTCCGGCGCGCACCAGATCGTCCAGCGTTCGCATCACCTCTTCCGGTGAAGTCAGCCTGTCCCAGGCATGCAGGACATAGAGGTCGATATAATCGGTGCCGAGCCGCTTCAGCGAGCCTTCGACGGCGCGGATGATGTTCTTGCGGCCGTTGCCGCCGGCATTCGGATTGCCCTGCTCCAGATTCATGCTGAACTTGGTGCTGATCACCGCTCTGTCGCGCAGACCGCGTTCGGCTATGAACTCGCCAAGCCAGGTCTCGGAGGTGCCGCCGGTATAGGCATCGGCCGTATCGAAGAAATTGCCGCCTGCCTCGACATAGGCATCGACCAGGGCGCGGGCCGTCTCCTTGTCGGCGCCCCAGCCCCATTCGGTGCCGAAGGTCATGGTTCCGAGCGCCAGCCGGGTGACACGAAGCCCGCTGCTGCCAAGGGTGTAGAAGGGCATGGTCATGATGTCGCTCCGATCCTGATCCAATCTTCAATGCCGATCCTGTCCGGGGGTCGTCTTGACCCACGGGTTGCCGCGTTCATGCGTCATGCGGAATGTGAAGCCGTCCACGCTCCAGTCGGCTCCCGAACGGGTCAGGTGGTGTTCGTAGGTGCCCCAGACTTCCCATAGCGGTTCGCCATTGCCTTCCATCCGGTTCCAGGCGTAGCCGTTGGAGGAGACAGTCGCGGCGTCGCCGTCGATGGCGACCTGATGGTTGGTGCGCAGGTGCAGGCTGGTCTTGTTGCCCCTGAGGTTGGCGGCCCAGGTCCCGATCAGGTCGTCCGACGCGATGGTGGCCGCAGGCTGCCCACTCAGGCTGCTGAAGTCGACGGTGACGCGGTCGGCGAAGTAACTACGGGCGAGCCGCCAATCCTGGGCATCGACCGCGCGGTCGATGGCATCGGCGATGCGTATGACGGCGCGCTCATCGGCGAGCGTGATTTCAGGGGACGATTCGGCTCCGCCGGCATCGACCGGCGCCAGCGCGATACCCGCCGCGAAGGTGGCATACCTCAATGCATTCATGTCTCTTCTCCTTTGCGCATCGGCCCGTCGCCGGTTTGCTGGCGACAATGTGGGCCAACAGGCCGGCATCGAAAAGATTGCATTATTCGCATGGACTATGCGATATTATGCATGAATGGATCGCGACCTGCTCAGCCACCTTCCCGTTATCGTCGCCGTGGCGCGGCGAGGCGGCTTTGCGCTTGCCGCTGCCGAACTCGGCATGAGCCCTTCGGCGGTCAGCCACGCTGTACGCCTTGTGGAGGAGCGCATCGGCCAGCCGCTCTTTGCCCGCACGACCCGCAGCGTATCGCTGACCGAGGCCGGTCAGGCGCTTGTCGCGACGGCCGAGCCCGCGCTGCAGGATATCGCCGAGCGGATGGAGCGTATCCGCGGCATCAAGGGTCGCCCGGCGGGACTGCTCAGAATCAATGTATCACATATCGCCGTCCCGATGGCGGTGACGCCGGTGGTGACGGCCATGGCCGAGCGCTATCCGGATGTGACAGTGGAAATCTTTGCCAATGAAGGATTGGTCGATATCGTCAGCGAAGGCTTTGACGCCGGCATCAGACTTGGCGAAATGATCGCGCAGGACATGATCGCGATCCGGATGACCCCGCCATTCCAGGTGATCATCGTAGCGTCACCAGCCTATATCGGCCGGCATGGCCGCCCGCACAGCCTGGCCGATCTCGCCGCCCACAATTGCATCGGCTACCGTCTGGTGCGATCCGGCGCGGTCTATCGTTGGGATTTGACGGAGGACGGCAAGGACGTGGCCGTGGAAACGCGCGGCACCGCCATCGTCACCGATTCGCTTGCCGCGATCGACCTGGCGCTGTCGGGAATGGGACTGGCCTATGTGTTCGAGCCGCTGGTGCGCGCCGACCTGGCCGCTGGTCGGCTTGTCCAGGTGTTGCCGCAGTCGGCAATCGAGGAACCAGGCCTGTTTCTCTACTTTCCGCGCCGGGCGGCAATGGCACCGAAGCTGCGCGCCTTTGTCGACGTCACACAAGAAATCGGCCGGACACCCTCGCGAGCGCCCGGCCGAGTTGCCTGAGCCGAAAAGCTGCTTGGCAGCTTACTTCTTGACCGCTGCAGCGACTTCCGCGGCGAAATCGGTCTCTTCCTTCTCGATGCCCTCGCCCAGCGCAAAGCGCAGGTAGGCGGTGATCTTGGCCGGGGCGCCGATGTCCTTCTCGGCATCCTTCAGCGCCTTCTCGACAGTGATGTCGGGATTGAGCACGAAGGCCTGCTTCAGGAGCACGACTTCCTCGTAGAACTTGCGCAGACGGCCCTCGACCATCTTCTCGATGATCGCTTCCGGCTTGCCGGACTGGCGCGCCTGGTCGGAGAAGATCGCCTTCTCGCGTTCGACCGCGGCCGGATCGATCTGCTCTGCGGTCAGCGCCAGAGGGTTGGTGGCGGCAACATGCATGGCCACCTGGCGGCCAAAGGCGTTGGCTGCATGCTCATTGCCCGTGGTCTCGATCGCGACCAGCACGCCGAGCTTGCCAAGGCCGTCGGCAACCGCGTTGTGGACGTAGGTAGCGACAGCGCCGTGCGGGACGGTGAGCTTGGCCGAGCGGCGGAAGCCCATGTTTTCGCCGATGGTGCCGACAGCGTCCTTGATGGTGTCGGCAACAGACTTGTCGGAACCTGGATACTTTGCGGCGGCCACAACCTCCGTCGTGCCATAGGCCAGCGCAACCTTGGCAACGTTGCCGACGATTTCCTGAAACGCGGCGTTGCGGGCCACGAAGTCGGTCTCGGAATTGACTTCCACGACGGCAGCTTCGCGCACGCCGTTGTCGACGCCGATCAGACCTTCAGCCGCGGTGCGGCCAGCCTTCTTGTCGGCCTTGGAGATACCCTTCTTGCGCAGCCAGTCGACGGCCTCTTCCATGTTGCCGTTGGTCTCGGTCAACGCGGCCTTGCAATCCATCATGCCCGCGCCGGTCAAGTCGCGGAGTTCTTTGACC
>NZ_RZQI01000573.1:0-3978 GCF_003998335.1 Mesorhizobium sp. M7A.F.Ca.CA.002.05.1.1
TGCCTACACCACTCTGGAACTCGGCGGCAAAAGCCCGGTCGTCGTCTTCGCCGACGCCGACCTCGACAGCGCCGCCAACGCGGTGGTCGCCGGCATTTTCGCCGCGACCGGCCAGAGCTGCGTCGCCGGGTCACGGTTGCTGATCGAGCGCTCGGTAAAAGATGAATTCCTCGTACGGCTGAGGCGCAAGGCCGAAGCGATCCGAGTCGGCGACCCACAGGATCCGGCCACAGAAATGGGGCCGCTCGCCACGCTGCGCCAGCGCGACTGGATCGAGAAGGTGGTCGCGGAGAGCCTTGCCGCGGGCGGCAGACTGGTCACCGGTGGAACGCGGCCAACCGGGGACGGCTTCTACTACGCGCCGACTATCATCGACGCCGGCGGCAGCGACCTGCCTTGCGTGCGGGAGGAATTGTTCGGGCCGGTGCTCAGCGTGCTTGCCTTCGACAGCGAGGCGCAGGCACTGGCGCTCGCCAACGATACGCCGTTCGGCCTGGCTTCGGGCGTGTTCACCAGCAATCTCGGCAAGGCGCATCGCATGGCGCGTGACATCCATGCCGGTGTTGTCTGGGTCAACACCTATCGCGCCGTATCGCCGCTCGTTCCCTTTGGCGGTTACGGCCTGTCGGGTCTCGGCCGCGAAGGCGGGCTCGACGCCATCCGAGATTACACGCGCTCGAAATCCGTCTGGATCAAGACGTCGGACGAGCCGATCCCGGATCCCTTCGTCATGCGCTGAGAGCGTGGGGCGCAGGTGCACTGAGAAAAACAAGAACAGACCAACAGAGGAGAATATCATGAAACTGATCCTGACCGGCTTGCTGGCCGGACTGCTCGCCGCCACCGCTGCCAAGGCCGATGAAATGGCCTTCACAAGTTGGGGTGGCACCACGCAAGAGGCGCAGACGAAATCCTGGGCGGCCCTCTTCGAGGCCAGCTCCGGCATCAAGGTCCTGCAAGACGGACCAACCGACTACGGCAAGCTCAAGGCCATGGTCGATGCCGGCAACGTCACCTGGGATGTGGTCGACGTGGAGATGGACTTCGCCATCAAGGCCGCCAAGGACGGGCTGCTGGAGCCGATCGACTATGCGGTCGTACCCAAGGCCGATCTCGACCCGCGCTTCAGCAATGAGCATGCCGTCGGCAGCTTCTACTATTCCTTCGTGCTTGCTTGGAACAAGGGCGCCGTTCCGGGCGAACCGACCGGCTGGGCCGACATGTTCGACACCAAGAAATTTCCCGGCAAGCGGACCTTCTACAAATGGTCGGCCCCCGGCGTCATCGAGATCGCGCTGCTGGCCGACGGCGTGCCCGCGGACAAGCTCTATCCGCTCGACCTCGACCGGGCCTTCAAGAAACTCGACACCATCAAGTCCGATATCGTCTGGTGGAGCGGCGGTGCTGAATCGCAGCAGCTGATTGCCTCCGGCGAGGCCGCTTTCGGCCAGTTGTGGAACGGTCGCGTCTTCGCCCTGCAGCAGGATGGCACCGATGTCGGTGTTGCCTGGAACCAGAACCTCACCGCCGCCGACGTGCTCGTCGTGCCGAAGGGCGCCAAGAACAAGGGCAGCGCGATGAAGTTCCTCGCTGCCGCCACCAGCCCGACCGGCCAGGCGAAATTCGCCGAGGCGAGCGGCTATGCGCCGATCAATACCAAGGCCAAGGCTGAGATGCCCGCCGATGCCGTCAAAGCACTCCCCGATGCCCATGTTGAGGGACAGATCAACCTCGACATGAACTACTGGGCCGAGCATCGAGACGAGATCGCCACGCGCTGGTATGCCTGGCAGACCAAGTAACGCCGTTGCAGGTGACGGGCGCGCGGCTTGCGCGCCCCGTTTCGGGACAGGACCGCTCGATGCAAGGAATTTCTTTCAGACGCAGCTCAGTCGCCGGCCTGCCGGCCGGCAGCGGCAGCGCCTTGCCGGCTCTGCTGCTGGTTGGCCTGTTCTTCATCATGCCGGTGGTGGCCCTGCTGCTGCGCAGCGTAACCGATCCTGAACCGGGCCTGCAGAACTACGCGACCCTGTTCGGCAGCGGCACCTATGTGCGGGTGTTCCTCAACACTTTCCTGGTCGCATCGGTCGTAACCGCCGTCACCATCCTGATGGCCTTTCCCGTTGCCTGGATGCTGGCGATCATGCCGCCGGCCATGGGATCGATCGTCTTCGGCATCATCGTGCTGTCGATGTGGACCAACCTTCTCACCCGCACCTATGCATGGATGGTGCTGCTGCAGCGTACGGGGGTGATCAACCGGGCACTGATGGGGCTCGGCATCATCCACGAGCCGCTGCCGCTTATCAACAATCTGGCCGGGGTCACCATCGGCATGGTCTACATCATGCTGCCCTTCATGATCCTGCCGCTGGTGGGCACTTTGCGCGCCATCGACCCTATGACGCTGCGCGCCGCCGCCCTTTGCGGCGCAAGCCCGTTCGAGGCCTTCCGCCGCATCCTCTTGCCGCTGTCTCTTCCGGGCGTCGCCGCCGGCGGTCTGATGGTCTTCGTCATGTCGCTCGGCTACTTCGTCACGCCGGCCCTGCTCGGCGGCACATCGAACATGATGCTGGCAGAGATGATCGCCCAGACGGTGCAGTCGCTACTCAACTGGGGGCTCGGCAGTGCGGCCGCCTTCGTCCTGCTTGTCGTCACCATGGCGCTCTACGCGATCCAGCTTCGCCTGGTTGGTGCCAGGCGCGCCGGGGGAGGGATCTGACATGCTGCTCGACTATGAACGGCTCGGATGGCTGCGGGTGGCGCTTGTCGGCTTCACGGCGGCCGTCGCGGCATTCCTGCTGCTGCCGGTGGTCTTCATCGTGCTCCTGTCGTTCGGTTCGTCGCGCTGGCTGGCCTTTCCACCACCCGGCTGGACGCTGAGATGGTATCAGCAATTGCTGGGCGACCCGACCTGGATCGATGCCGCGCTGACCAGTGCCCGAATTGCCGCCATGGCCGCTATGCTGGCCGTCATAATCGGCCTGTTCGCCTCCTTCAGCCTGGTCAGGGGGGAGTTCCGCGGACGCCAGGTCCTGCGCGGATTGCTGTTGACGCCGATGGTGCTGCCGGTCGTCGTTTTCGCCATCGCCATCTATGCTTTCTTCCTGCGCATCGGCCTTGCCGGCACCACGGTCGGCTTCGTCATCGCCCACACCATCCTGGCGCTTCCTTTCGCCATCATCCCGATCACCGCGGCGCTCGAAGGTTTCGATAAATCCATCGAGGATGCAGCCATCGTCTGCGGCGCAAGTCCGTTTCAGGCGCGGCTGAGGATCACCTTGCCGTCGATCAGGATCGGCATCTTCTCGGCGGCGATCTTCTCGTTCCTGGCCTCGTGGGATGAGGTCGTGGTGGCGATCTTCATGGCAAGCCCGACCTTGCAGACCTTGCCGGTTAAGATCTGGGGCAGCCTGCGCGCAGACCTCAGCCCGGTCGTCGCCGCCGCCTCGAGCCTGCTGGTTGGCCTGACGTTTTGCCTGATGATTGTGACCGCACTCCTTCGCAGAAAATTATCCAGATGACCCGGTCCTTCCTGTCCATACGCGCGCTAAGAAAGACGTTCGGCGCCTTCGTCGCCGTCCACGACGTGACCATCGATGTGCCTAAAGGTGAATTCCTGACGTTCCTCGGCCCGTCCGGCTCCGGCAAGTCGACGACGCTCTACGCCATTGCCGGTTTCCAGGATCCGAGCTCAGGCGATGTGCTTTTGGAGGACATGTCGCTGCTTTCGGTGCCGTCGCACAAGCGCAACATCGGCATGGTGTTCCAGCGCTACACGCTGTTTCCGCATCTGAGCGTCGCCGAGAATGTCGCCTTTCCGCTGCGCGTGCGCCGCCGGCACGATGCTGAGATCAAGCGCAAGGTTGCCGACATGCTGGCGCTGGTGCGTCTCGAAAACTTCGCCGACCGCCATCCGGGCGCGCTATCTGGCGGCCAGCAGCAGCGCGTGGCGCTTGCCCGCGCGCTCGCCTACGA
>NZ_RZQI01000574.1:0-3968 GCF_003998335.1 Mesorhizobium sp. M7A.F.Ca.CA.002.05.1.1
CCCAGAGCGCCGGCCGATGCCAATCCGGCATTTGCGCATGTTTTATAAAAAATTGACACGCGTCAAGATTTAAAAGTGGTGCGTAGCGATTTTGGCTATGCACCCTGGGGGCATGACTGCCCTGCCGGCATGCGCTACAACCAACGCGCGAAAAAATGTGCCGGCCTGGGGAACCACTTGGGGATAGCGGCGTTAGTCGCTACTTTTGCGCAAGAGGGAGGTTTCGGGTGAGGCGTTTAGAGATCCTGGAAGAACCAACGGGTACATTTTCGATTTTCGACGCGATCACGGGGTTGCCGGCAATGGTCGAAGAGGGCGCATGCACCGGGCTTTATCGGCACGAAGTGCCGCAGGAGCTGCTTGCAGCGGTTGAAACGGTCCAACCCGGCGATTTTTCGCCGCTGCCTTCATTGGCGGCTTTGAACGACTGGCAGGTCGATAAAGACGATCTGCTGGCGTGAGCAAAGCCGCCCGGGATCGCATCAAAAAACATACCGTATAGGAAATCACGCCCTGTTGTCGAAAGCGGTGGTGAGGCATGGAAAGCAAGGGGAGGTTGCAGTGCGTCGGGAGGTGAAGCATGTCTGATCAGGACGAGCTGATCCGGGCTGCCATCGGACGGCTGCTCGCCGAGAAGACAGGCGCGGCCGTCATATCGATGAGAGAGAGCATTACCGAGCTTCTGGCGCTGACCGGTGCCGCGCTGGACGACAGACTGCAGGACCTGCTGCTGGAAATGGCCGAAGTCCGTGGCATGATGGTTGCTCTCGACTTCTGAGCAATATCGGCTGAGGTCGATGCGCATCAGTCCGCTACGCCCGCAACGCCTTCACCGGCAGTTCAACACTTACTGCGCCGGCTTCAATGCTGAACCAAGCACCCGGGGTTAAAGATCGAGCGAAACCGCGCCCTGAGGGTGGCTGCAGCATGCCAGGACATAGCCGGCCGACTTCTCTTCAGGGGCCAGCCCGCCGAGATCCTCCATGGCGACTTCGCCGGACAGCTTGGCGATGCGGCATGTGCCGCAAACTCCCTGCTGGCAGGCGGTTGGGACGTAGACGCCACATTGGCGCGCCGCCTCCAGCAGCGTCTCTCCGGGCAAGCAGTTATGCACGATCCCGGAGCGGACGAAACGGACCGAAGATGGTATTGTCGGGGCCGGTTCCAACTGGGGGCTGCTGCCGCCGCCGAAGCTCTCCTGGTGGTACCGTGACGGAGCCACGCCAATCGCATCCAGGCAGGCACGTGCGGCTTTCATGTACGCTTCAGGGCCACAGGCAAAGATAGTGCGGTTGTGGAGATCGGGAACGAGGGTCAGCAGCATCTGACTGTCTATTCTGCCAGTCGGCCCCCTCCAGGTGGGATCTTCCTGGCTACAAACGCACGTTACTTTTACGTTGGGAAAGCGAGAGGCAAGTGCGTCCAATTCCCGTCGAAAGACTATATCACCAGGCGTTCTGGCACTATGAACGAATGAGATATCCTGGTCGGCCGCGCGGTCGGTAAGCGCACGCAGCATGGACATCACCGGCGTTATCCCGCTGCCGCCCGAAAGGAAGAGCGGCTTTTCATAGGGTAGGTCATCGAGATTGAATGAGCCGAGCGGCCCTTCGATCTCGATCTCGTCGCCCGCCCCCAAATTGTCGTGGAGCCAATTCGAAACCAGGCCGCCCGGTGTTCGCTTCACCGTGATCTGCAGGTCGAGCGGTCGCGTCGGTGGTGACGAAACAGAGTAGGAGCGCGTCACCGCGGCACCCTCGATCTTGAGGTGCACGAGTACATACTGGCCCGCGCTGAAGCAGAACATCCGATCCGTCGGGGATGTGAAAACGAAAGTTTTCACATCGGGCGTTTCCTCGATTACACGACGGCAGAGTACAAGCTGCGATGTGGTTTGTGCCCATTGCCGATGATGCCTCATCGGCAGGAGGTCGGGGGCCCCCAAGGAAACGTGTGCGTTCATCATTCATCTCGGTTCGAAGTCGAACCCAAGATGCCAGTTCCAGGCCCCCCGCAACAGAAGCATCCCTCCCGAGTTATGATCGATTATTTCGATTACATATCCAGTGACATCACGGCAACGTGAAGGGCGCGGATTCCCTTGCGGATGATCGGTTCGTGTTTGCGGCGCGCCAGGATGGCCGTGTGGACCGGCTGATGCAGCGTCGGAGCGCCTTCGACGATGAACGATGGGCGTTCGAGGGCGAACCTGCGCGCATCGTCACTTCTCATATAGCAGGTGCCGCCCGTGCGCCGTAGCATCATCTCCGCCAAGGTTTCCGATCCCATGGAAAGGCGACAGATCGCCAACTCGCCGAGCAATTCGGCATGGGCCTTCTCCAGCAGGACCGTATAGCCCGGACGAATGTAGGTTTCGGGGTCGACCTCGGAGAGGGTTCTGGCCACCGTGGAAACCATCACATATTCCTCAACCATCAAATGCTCATAGGAGATTTCGGGTAGGTATCGCGGGGCGTAAAGCACTGCGATATCGAGATTTCCCATGCTCAGGTCGCTGACCATCTGGTTTGAATAATCCGACTCGACATGGATCGACGATTTGGGAAGAGCCTGACACAGCGTCTCCACCCAACCCGGCAAAACCGAGCGGGTCATCCCGACCTGCGCGGCGACGCGCAGGGTTCCTTCGAAACGATTGAACGCCCGGACATCGTGGCGAGCCTGCGACCATGTGGACAGCAAGGATCTTGCATAAGCTTCGAACCGGCGCCCTGCGGCGGTCGGCTCCGCCCCGGCGCGTCCGCGCTGAAACAGTTCGGACCCGATTGCGCTCTCGAGGTTCTTAACGCGGGTGCTGATCGTCGACTGGGTCAATCCTAGCCGATCCGCGGTGCGATTGAAGTTTCTCGATTCGATGATGTCGAGAAAGGTCTCGATGTGATCAAGTTGCATGAAATCTCCAATCGAAAAACTCGATCATATTCCACGTATCATAAGCTTGATCAAACAATACTCAAGGCGGAAGCTGCAGCAGATCAACGGCCGGCAGCGCCGCCGGGACGAGATACGGATACGGAGCGGAAGAAGTGTTCATAGTCGACTGCGACTGTCATAATTACTGGTCAAGCGCCACCGTGTTGGAGCCCTATCTCTCCGGCTTGTGGAAAGACATGTTCATCGAGGGCGAGAAAACAGGTCCCGTTGGCGCCTTTCCGCATGGCCATCGGCCCTGGTTCCACCCGCAGGACTTCTCCCGCAAGGACATCCGTCCGAAAACGGAAGCCGACAACTATCTCATCATGAAAGAGAAGCACCTCGACAAATACAAAGTCGACGTGGCGATCCTGACCGGCGATGAGCCTATCGAGGCGTCGACCCTGGCTAACCCTTACTATGCCAGCGCTCTGGTCAGCGCGTACAACGATTATCAGATCGATCAGTGGTTGCCGAAAGACGATCGTTTCATGGGCTCGATCATCATCGCGCCACAGGATCCGAAGCTCGCTGCCGCCGAGATTCGCCGTCTTGGCAGTCATCCGCGGATGGTCCAGGTTCTCGCCTCCCAGGGGTCCGTCAAGCCGTATGGCGACCCGTTTTACCACCCGATCTACGAAGCCTGCGCGGAAGTGGGGTTGCCATTCGCCATTCATCTGGGCGGGCATGGCGGCGTGAATTCAACTGCCATTGCTCCCGCCCCGACGACATTCTTCTGGGAAACGCATGCCATTCTGCACATGTCGGCGATGTCGCACGTGGCAAGCATGATCGCCCATGGCGTCTTCGAGAAATGGCCGGACCTCTACTTCGTGATCATCGAATGCGGCGTCGCCTGGGTTCCGTCGGTCCTTTGGCGCCTGGACGCTGATTACAAAGCGCTGCGCAAGGAGACGCCATGGCTGAAGATGCTGCCGTCTGAATATTGCCGGCGCAACATCCGCTTTTCCACGCAGCCGCTGGAGCAGCCTGCAAACATCCAACATCTCTGGTCCACGCTCGAAGCGATGGAC
>NZ_RZQI01000575.1:0-3962 GCF_003998335.1 Mesorhizobium sp. M7A.F.Ca.CA.002.05.1.1
GACCTACGGCAGCCGCTGAAGGCCGCGATATCTGCGCAGTTGACGGAAAAGCCGGCGCCCTGCCGGCTTTTTTCGTTTTGAACGCCGAAAACCTGGTTATCAGCGGAATATCCGCCTTCTCAGTGCAAAACGTTACAAAGAATCAACGCGTTTGTGCCTAACTGCAATCCGGCGGCTTGTTTTCGCGAAACATCATCGCGCGGCGAAAACGTCATTATTTGCACACAAACAGTCGCCAGATGCGAGTGGTTGGGGCTTCAATGGGTTGATCTGGGCATGCTGACGAAAAAAGGCAAATACGGCCTCAAGGCCCTCGTGCATCTGTCCGGCCTGCCGGCCGGCCAATTGGCCTTCGTCAATGACATCGCGGTGGCCAACAACATCCCGAAGAAATTCCTCGATGCCATTCTGGGCGAGTTGCGCAACGCCGGCTTCGTCCAGAGCCGCAAAGGCAAGGAAGGCGGCTATCGCCTCGCCCGGCCGGCCTCCGAAATCAAGATCGGCCATGTCGTGCGCGTGCTGGATGGGCCGCTGGCGCCGATCCCTTGCGCCAGCCGCACGCAGTATCAGCGCTGCGAGGATTGCGACGAGGCGACCTGCCAGGTCCGCCACATGATGCTGGAGGTGCGGCAGGCGATCGCCGAAGTGCTGGACAATCGCAGCCTTGCCGCCATGCGCGACGCCGACAATGACGATTTTCCGGTTGAGCTGACGTCGCAGATATAACCACCCACTGCAAGCTGACCGCGCTCAGACAGATGAAGGAGGGAGTTCTCCAAATCCCGGGTTGCAAACACCCGAAATCACAGGAGAACCCCATACAGTTTGGCCTACCCGTTCACATTTGACGCAGCCTCGAATACAGCGCGTGCGGACGTCGTACCCGCTACATGCTCCGTACCCGCCACACCGAGGTCCATCCATCCTGCATTCACGGCCTCGTACATTTCTTCGGCAGGTCCGCTGTGGCCCCTCGGGATGCCGAATTGTTCGAGCGCTTCCGCCCACCCTGCACGCGGGATTGCAAAGGCTTTCACGTCGAGGTTCAGGACTTCACCCAACTGCTCCGCGACTTCATCCGCGCTGACCATCGAACCAAGCTCGACGATGCGCTGCCCTGACCACGTTGGCCCGGTCAGAAGCGTTGCGAATTCCGCGCCAATGTCGTTCGTCGCGACCATGGTCGATTTCCGGTTTGTCGGATTGTAGAAAGCCGGCAGCGTTCCGCCCTGCGCGACCTGCAACCCGAAAAGAAAATTCTCGAAGAATCCGCCTGCGCGCACAAAAGCAACTGGCGATGTCAGGTCGCGAAAACCTTGCTCCAGAAGGGACAAGGCCGCGATCACCCCGTGCCCGCTGGTTCTGTTCGCGCCCATCGACGAAAGCGCAACCACTCGCGGCGGCGCTGCCTTGGTGAGCGCCTCGACATAGCTTGCAATCACGGCCTTTGCTTCCTTGTAATCGGGCGAAGGCGCCCAGACAGGAGGCAGCATGACGAACGCGCCTTCGACGCCTTCGAGCGCCCGCTCGATGGCTGCCGAATCATTCCAATCGCCGTCAACCAGCTCCACGCCCCGGTTCGCCCAGCTCAACGCTTTCTCGCGGTCGCGGACCAGCGCGCGCACCTTTTTGCCTTGCGCTAGCAAATGCCTTGCCGTCGCGCCGCCCACGTTTCCCGTGATTCCCATTACTAAGAACATGTGTTTTCTCCTGATGTTGAGGGACAGAACTGCCCCTGTTGGTTCAATGGATGAGCGGCAGAATGGCCCGGATACGGGGATCGCGCAGATAGAGGCCGCCCCAGGTCATCGCGCCCAGAAGCAGGGAAATGATTTCCGGCGGCGATCCCAACTCACCGATGCGGAGATGGGCGCAGATGGCACCTCCCAAAAAGCCCGTCACCAGGATCGCGCCGAGGACGGCGGTGACCGGGATGGCGTAGAGGATGGCGCAGGCGAGGATGATCGGACCCACGACGCGCGTCAGATCCATCGCGAACCCGGTTTCCTGCAACATGCTCGCGACCCGTGCCGGCGCGAAAAGCTGAACAGTGCCGTCTGTCATCAAAGCGATAACGACAAACGCGCTCATTATCCGGCCGGCCCACAGGGCGCGATGCAAGGTCATAGTTTCAGGTGTCTGATGCGGGTTCACAGTTTCGGACACTTGTCATTCTCCGATGGGGAGATCCCATATTCGAAGCTTACTGTGCCTCTCAGGTGTGATAAACACCGAGGAAATGAACCGACTGTTCTCTTTTTGGAAAACAATACCGGGAAACGAAAATGCAAAATCTCGAACCCATCCTCATTTTCATAACGGTAGCGGAAATGGGGAGCTTCACCCGCGCAGCCGACAGCCTGGGCATCCAAAAGGGGAGAGCCTCAACGGCGGTCCGGAAGCTGGAAGAAGATCTCGGTGTCAGGCTCCTGCACCGGACGACGCGCAGCGTGCGGTTGACGGAAGACGGACGCGCATTTCATGCCCGTGCCCGCGATCTGCTCGCTGAAGTCGATGATCTGCACTCGATGTTCGCAGGCGATCGCGTGGCACTTCGCGGGCGTTTGAGAGTCGACCTTCCGACCGAAGTGGCGCGCACAACGATCGTGCCGGCCTTGCCGGATTTCATGGCGGCGCACCCCCAATTGGAGCTGGAGGTGTCGAGTACGGATCGGCAAGTCGATCTGGTTCAAGAGGGGTTCGATTGTGTATTGCGGCTTGGACCCATTCGCGACGAGACGCTGATTGCCCGCCCGTTGGGCCTGTTGCGCATGGCCAACGCTGCCAGCCCCGCCTATCTGGCGCGCCATGGCGTCCCTCGGTCGCTGGAAGATCTCCAGCGTCAGGAACATAGGACAATTCACTTTTCGACGGTGCTAGGCGCGAGACCCTATGGATGGGAATATCCGGACGGCGACAGCTACGCGACGCTTCAGTTGCCAGGTGCGCTGCACGTCAACAGCGCGCAGACCTA
The DNA here is from genome assembly GCF_003998335.1 of Mesorhizobium sp. M7A.F.Ca.CA.002.05.1.1. NCBI lineage: Bacteria > Pseudomonadati > Pseudomonadota > Alphaproteobacteria > Hyphomicrobiales > Phyllobacteriaceae > Mesorhizobium > Mesorhizobium sp. M7A.F.Ca.CA.002.05.1.1. The sequence goes on from NZ_RZQI01000575.1 coordinate 2,975, forward strand.
CGAAGCCGCCGCCCTCGCCGGCCTTGGTGTGATTCAGGCGCCACTTTTGGGCATTGGCCAATACTTGGAGAGTGGAGCGCTTATCGAGATCATACCCGATTTTCGTCGACGGGCGCTCGCCGTATCCCTCGTCGTCGCACATCGGAGCAATCTGTCGCGCCGAGTCCGCGCATTCATGAAATGGATCGAAGATGTGCTGACGCCGTATATGGAATAGCGACTGCCGGTCAGCGATCAGCGGTCCGGCGTCGCGGGCGCCAGCTCGCGTTGCACGCGCCTGTCCCCCAGGTAGAGGGCAAGCGAAATTTGCAGAAGTCTTGAGCGCGGACATGACCTTGCACGTCCCAAGCCGACGCAGTAAAGCGGGGGTCGAAGAACGGGCTGGACCGATGAGGCTGTGGTGGTTCGCAAAATCCCGCAAGGCCGCCCGCAAGCTGCCATCGGCAGCCAGTTTCCGCACTGAAATCATCGCCGACGTCTTCGTCCCGGAACGGGCGGAGGACGTCCGCTTCTTCAGCCGCAAGCTGGTTCACCCCGGCCGGCTTCGCCGCTTTTCCAACAAGGACCTTCGGGAAGGCCTGCTGTCCGTCTTCTATCTCGTGGTGGCAGCGGCGCTGCCGGTGCGCTGGTGGGCGCCGATCTGCGGCCGCATATCGAGGTTTCGCCTCAAGCGCCATATGCGCAAGGAATTCCCGGCCTACGCGGCCGCGACACGCGCGGTGCTTGGCGATGGCATCGATACACGCAAGCTGTTCGAGGGATTGCTGGCGGCGCGCCATCGGCGCCGCCTGCAGCTTGCCGCACATCTGGTGGCTGGCCGCTGGTCGCCGACGATCCGGCTGGAGGGGCTGGAGGGGCTGCGGTCGGCCTTGCAGCGCGGCCACGGCGCCATCCTCTGGTGCGATCAATTCACCGCCCAGACCATCATCGGCAAGCGCGCGCTATACGAGGCCGGTGTCGAGGCGCATCAGGTGCGCGCCAACACCCA
>NZ_RZQI01000576.1:0-953 GCF_003998335.1 Mesorhizobium sp. M7A.F.Ca.CA.002.05.1.1
AAGCGCTTGCGCTCCAACTGGCAGCCATATCAGGCGGCCTCGTCGACCAGCAAGGCGGCCGTCGGCAACCGCCCCATGACGGAAACCGCCTGCGCGGTCGTCGTGACGTCGCGCATCGGGGTGGCGTTCAGCGTGGCGACGAGTACGATCTCGTCGGCCATGGCGACCAGCGGCGAGGCATTGAGATTGTCGGCCAGCGCGCCGCCGTCGATGACGACGAGTTCGAAGCTCCGGCTGGCCCGGGCCAGCATCTGCTGCGCAAAATAGATGCCATGCGCTTCCTGGAAAACCGCCTTTGAGCGGCCCCTGCCCAGCACGGCAACGTTGCTGCCGGCGGCGTAATGGCTGACGGCCTCAAAGGCGTACTCGCCGCGCAGCACATCGAGGATCCCCGGCTGCGGATCCTTCTGGTCGCCGCCGCCGGCATTGGCATCGATGAACAGCACCCGGCTGCCCCTGGACGCCGCGGCATTGGCCAGCAGCCGCGCCACCCGGCTGCGCTGCGCGCCCTCGCCCGGCGACGATGTCACCAGGATGGAAGGCACCAGCGGCCAGTCCGCCGGACGCTGGCCCGAACTGAACATGCGCCTCAGCGCAAGGCCGACAACGGCGTCGGTCTTCTGGCTGGAGGCGGCGGCCGAACTTGCGCCGAAAGGCCACCAGCGCCACCCAGTGCCTGAATTTGCCGGCACCACGCCCAGCACCGGCGCGTCGATGGCCGACTGCATCTGCGCGCTGGAAAGCACCGTCGGCGAGGAATATTCGGCGATCAGCGCCAGACCGGTGCCGAGCCCGAGGCCGCCGAATATCGCGCCCAGCAACAGCAGCGGCAAAGGCGGCCAGCTTTTCTTCAAGGCGGGCATGGCATTGGAGATGATGCGCGCATTGGTGCTGTCGACATTGATCTGCTCGCGCGTCTCCTGGGCGCGCTGGAGATAGTTCGAGTAGACGGA
>NZ_RZQI01000576.1:963-3955 GCF_003998335.1 Mesorhizobium sp. M7A.F.Ca.CA.002.05.1.1
GCCGGCGACCTTGGCTTCCAGCGCCTGCTGGTTGGCCAGCGCCCGTTCGTAGTCCGTCTCGGTGGCGGTGGCGATGCGGCCGAGCTCGCGCGCGATCAGCTGGCGCGTGTCGCGCAGCTGCTGCTGGGCTGCGATCAGCGAAGGATGACGCGGCCCCAGCTCCGTGCCGAGCTGCGAGACCTGGTCGACCAGCGTCGCCTCCTGTGCCCGCAGGCTCGAGATCACCGCCGAACGCATCGCCTCCGAGGTTGCGTCCGCCGTGCCGCTCTGCCGGCGCATCTGGTCGACCTGCGCCTTCAGCGCCGCGGTGCGGCTCTGCGCCGCCGCAAGCTGCGTGTTGATCTCGGTCAGTTCCTGGTCGCTGACCAGGTTCCCTGCCGCCATCACCATGTTGTTGGCGGACTTATAGGCCTCGACGGCATTCTCGGCCTGCTGGACGCGTTTGCGCTGCTCGTCCAGCCGGGCGGTGATCGACTCGGAGGCGTCCCTGGCCATTTTCGCGCGCGCGCTCGCCTGATCGACCAGGTAGGCCTGCGCGATGGCGTTGGCCAGGAGGGCGGCCTTGTCGGCGCTCTTGGCGGTGACGATGACGTCGAGGACCAGGACCTTGTCGGCCCGCTTCACCGCCAGGCGCCGGCGCAGCGCGTCGAGTGTCTGCACCGACCTGTCGCCTTCGGCCGATGCCGAACCGAGCAGGCGCGACAGCAAGCCCTGCCCGTTGAATTCCGGATCCTGCGTCAGGTTTGTCGCCGCGATCGCCCGCATCAGCACGCCTGTCGACTGGACCACGCTGACCTGGCTCTCGACCTGCGTGATGCCGCCATCGGGTGAGATACGGCTGGGATTGACGTCGTTGGTGACCACCTGCAGGTCCTGCGGATCGATGAGGATTTCCGCCGCCGAGCTGTAGAGCGCGGGCGTGAAAAGACCGTAGAGAAGGGCGACCAGCGTCAGCAGTGCGACAGTGCCGAAGATCCAGAACCGGCGGCGCACCAGGATGCGCTTCAGGTCGCCCAGTTCGACAGTCGAAGCTGCGTATGATCCCGCGCGTGCCGCATCCGGAGAGTGTTGCTGAGGAACCATGGGCAGGGATGATTGCATGGCTGCCTCCGACAATACTCCATATGCCGGCAAGGTCAGTTGCGGCGCTAACCTAGCTATTCCTCCAACTGTTAAAACATTGTTAATTATGTTGAGAGGTGACGTGAATTTTGGCACGCGGTTTGCTTAAAAATATACATATCGGGGTGTTGGTTACGCGGCGAGCGGAGACGGATGCAGATGGGGTTACAATTTGACCGGACCGGCCTGGCCGGCAAGGCCGGGCACCGCGTTTTCGGGCCTCCACCATGCAGATAAGTCTACGCCTGGACGGCGACTGCGTCCGCGCCTTTCATCTCACGCTGCTGGAGCGCCTTGCCGCGCTCGGCGACGAACTGTCCGTCGATGTCAGGCCGGCGGGCGGCGGCATTCCGCGCAGCGCCGCAGCCCTGTTTCAACTCGAAACGGCGATCCACGGACTGCCCCATGATGGACTGGCCCATGATGGACTGGCCAAGCGTGTGCCGCTTTCGGCGCTCGCGCCCTATCGGCAGTCCCCCGCTTCGCCCGACCTGGTCATCGACCTCTGCGGCGATGTCAGGCTGGAAAGCACACGCGTCTGGCACGTCACCTATGACGGCGCCAGCGGCGAAGCGGCCTTGCTGGCCTCGATCCTCGCCGGCCGCACGCCACTTGCCCGCATCGAGGAGAACGGCGTTGCGATCGCGGCCGGGCGTCTGGGCACAGAATATGGCGGCATCGCGCTGGCGTCCTTCCAGGATATGCTGGCGCGCACAGCAAGCCTGATCGTCGCTGCCATGTCAGGCGCGGCAAAGTCGGTGCCCGATCTGCCAGAGCCGGCGCAGGCAGGCAGCCCGCCGCCAATGCCCTCGGCCGGCAAGCTTGGGGTCAGAGCCGGCAAGGCGCTGGCGCGGCGGATCGTCCAGAAGATCTATCACCTTTGCTACAACGCGCCGCATTGGAAGGTCGGCTGGCGGCAAACCGGGGGCTCCGATCTGTTCGACCTGCGTGCCCATCCGGCGTCGGGTTGGCAAGAGCTGCCGGACGATGGCAGCCGCTTCTACGCCGATCCGTTTCCCATCCTCTACCAGGGCCAGCTGACCCTGTTCGTCGAGGACTATATCCACCGGCTCGGCAAAGCCATCATCTCCGCCGTGCCCTTCGGCCCGGCAGGCCCGCTCGGACGACCTGAACCGGTGCTGGATCTGCCCTACCATCTCTCCTACCCCTTCGTCTTCGAGCGCGACGGCGAGGTCTGGATGGTGCCGGAAAGCTGCGCCAACGGCACCGTCGATCTCTACCGGGCCACCGCCTTCCCCGGTGGATGGGTCAAGGAGGCGACGCTTCTGTCCGGTGTCGTGGCCAGCGACGCCACGCTTGTCGAGCATGGCGGCGCCTGGTGGCTGTTCGCCACCGTCCGCGACGGTGGCGGCGCCTTCTCCGACGCGCTGCACCTATGGTCGGCGCCGAATTTTCGCGGCCCCTGGACGCCGCATCCCAAAAATCCCGTGCTGATCGACATTGCCTCGGCGCGGCCGGCCGGCCGCATGGTCAGGCGCGGCAACGACCTGCTGCGCCCGGTGCAGGACTGCCGCAGGAGCTATGGCGCGGCGCTTGGCATCGCACGCATTTCTCACCTTGATTTGATCGGCATGGAGCAGGTCGTTGAAACCATCTTAAATCCAGGTGCGCTATGGAGCGGGCGTAAACTTCACACGCTCAACGAGGCTGGCGGCTTTGAGTTCATCGATGGCTCGGCGATCGCACCGCGCTGGAAGCAGCGGACCCGCGATTAACCTAAACATTGGTTACTACCAGGCACGCGCTCCGGTTGCTTGCGGTTGATTTAGCTCCGGAAGATATTTTCTACCGGAGATTGTGAAACGTGCAGTTGCCACCAGAAAGGGCAGCAAAATGAGTATCTCAGAGG
>NZ_RZQI01000577.1:0-3950 GCF_003998335.1 Mesorhizobium sp. M7A.F.Ca.CA.002.05.1.1
GCACATCGGACAAAAAACAGCACGTCGCAAACGCGGAACATTGTACTTTCGGTCATGGCCGCGCCCAAACATGCGGTGCCGGTGGCCCCATTGCCAAACCGCCGATTGAAGGCAACAATGTCGGTCGACGCCCGCGCGCCAGAAGCATTTAAAAACAGCCGCGCACAAAAAAGCGTCGGAGGAAATGCGGAGAACATCGCTGGCCAATTCACAGACGCGCTATGCATGCGGCCTGTCGGCGCTCACTACGGACGAGCCCGACATGGAGGCGTTCGCCAAGGCGATCGCACTGGAAGCAGCCGCCATCGACGCAGGCTTTGCCCTGCTGTTCTTTTCCCAGAGCCTGGTCGAAGCCAGCGCCCTTTCCCAGGCGCTCATGACCCACGCACCGGCGCTCCACCACGCCGGCTGTTCGACTGCCGGCGAGATCACGCCGCAAGGTCTCGAGGATGGCCATGTGCTGGCCATGCTGCTTCCGTCCACCGCGTTCACCGCCGTCAGCGTGATGGTCGAAAATCTGTCCTCGTCGGGTATGGACAGGATCACCGGCGAGGTGGAGACCCTGCGGCGATCGCTGCGCGCGCGCCCTGGTTGCGATCGGACCAAAGGCACTTTCGCGCTCTGCTTCATCGACGGGCTCTCTTATGCCGAAGAAGCGGTGAGTTCAGCCATCCACTGGGGCCTCGACGACATTCCGCTGCTTGGCGGCTCCGCCGGCGACGATCTGAAATTCGAGACGACGCGCCTGATCTCGAACGGCAAGGTCACCTCCGACAGCGCCATCATCGTGCTGATATCGACCGAAATTCCCTTCCATGTCTTCAAGACCGACAATTTCGTTCCCACCGATGAAAAACTGGTGGTGACGGCTTCCGATCCCGATCACCGCATCGTGCGCGAGTTCAATGCCACCAATGCGGCGCAGGAATATTCCGCGTCCGTCGGCATCGTCGCGCAGATGCTGACGCCACTGAGCTTCGCCTCGCATCCCGTGGTGGTGAAGGTGGGCGGCCAATATTATTGCCGGTCGATCCAGAAGATGCATGCCGACGGCTCGCTGTCGTTCTTCTGCGCCATAGACGATGGCGTTGTGCTGTCGATCGCTCAACCCAAGGACATGGTCGAATCGACGCGCGCCGCCCTGCGCGATGTCGAGGAGAGGCTTGGCGGTATCGACATGATCCTCGGCTTCGACTGCGTGCTGCGCCGGCTGGACGCGCGCAATCGGCAGGTATTTCGCGAGATCTCGGAACTCTACCGGGTCAACAATGTCATCGGCTTCGGCACCTATGGCGAACAGTACCGGTCGATGCATCTGAACCAGACTTTCACCGGCATCGCCTTTGGCGAGCGCCAGGCGGCGGAATAGGACGGCGCAAACAAGATGCCGCTGAGGGACATAAACGATCTTGAAAAGCTGAAGAAGATCAACGCGGCACTGGTCAGCCGCGTCGAGCGCTCTATGGACCAGCAAGGCAACGCCTTTTCGCTGTTCCAGACCGCGATCTCGCTGGAAAACCGGGTGCGCACCCGCACCGAGGAACTGCACTCGACCTTGCGCCGGCTGGAGCAGTCGAACATCGACCTCAGCGCCGCCAAGGAAAACGCCGAACTGGCGAACCTGTCGAAAACCCGTTTCCTCGCCGCTGCCAGCCACGACGTGCTGCAGCCGCTGAACGCGGCCCATCTCTCGGTTTCGGCGCTCGCCGAAGTTCAGACCAGTGACGAGGGCAAGAAACTGGTGCGGCAGGTCGAGCGCTCGCTGGAGACGATGGAGGACCTGCTTAGAACCCTGCTCGACATCTCAAAGCTCGATGCCGGCGTGGTGCAGCCCGACATAGGCGACGTCAGCCTGGAGGCGCTGTTCTCGTCGCTCCGCTCGGATTTCCTGCCGGTGGCGGAGATGAAAGGCCTGTCGCTGAAATTCCGGCCGGTCCACGCCGTGGTCCGCTCCGACCGCACGCTGCTGCGCCGCATCCTGCAGAACATTCTTTCCAACGCGCTGGGCTATACACGCTCGGGCGGCGTGCTTGTCGGCACCAGACATCGCGGCGACACCATCCGCATCGACGTCGCCGATACGGGCTGCGGCATTCCCGACGACCAGCGCGAGGCGGTGTTCGAGGAATTCCATCGCGGCACCTCGCCGGCCAATGCCGAACTGGACGGTGGCGGTCTCGGGCTCGGGCTCGCCATCGTGCGCCGCATGGCCAGCGCGCTCGGCCATCCCGTGACATTCTCGTCGAAGGTCGGACGCGGCACGATCTTCCACATCGATGTTCCGGTCGGCATCGGTGCGCCAGCCGATGCCATCGCCAGCGTTGCCGACATGGAACGGCCGCGCGGCTATGGCCTGTTCGGCACCAAGGTGCTGCTGGTCGAGAACGATATCGAGGTGCTGCAGGCCATGACCTTCCTGCTCGAACGCTGGCAATGCCTGGTGCGGGCCGCGACCTCGACCGACGATGCGCTCGACATGCTTGGCGACACCGACTGGGTGCCCGACATCGTCATTGCCGACCAGCATCTCGACGGCGGCGATCTCGGTACCACGACCATCGCTGAAGTCCGCGACTATCTCGGCCGCGCCGTGCCGGCGCTGATCGTCACCGCCGACAGTTCGGAAGCAGTCGCCAAAGCCGCCCGCTCCGGCGGCATCGAACTGATGCGCAAGCCGCTGAAACCGGCACAACTAAGGGCGCTGCTGGCGCATTTGCTGGCTTAGCTGGTCATTTATCTCCAGAGGGCCGAGCGCAGCAAAGCTCAAAATCCCGCCTGGTCCCGAAACAGCTCCGCATTGTCCAGCTTCGACACCTCGATCACCGCCTGCGTGCGGCTATAGACATTGAGCTTGCGCAATATCTCCGAGACATGCGCCTTCACAGTCGTCTCGCCCACCTGCAGCTCGTAGGCGATCTGCTTGTTGAGGAGACCCTGGCGCAGCATCTGCAGCACGCGCAATTGCTGCGGCGTCAGCGTCGACAGGCGCTGCACCATGTCGGCGCGGTCGACGCTTTCGGCGTCCGGCGTGCGGCCTTCATAGGTTTCCGGCACATAGATCGCGCCTTCCATCACCGAGCGTATGGCGGCGGCGAGGTCGCTCTTGCGCGCCGATTTCGGGATGAAGCCGGCAGCGCCGTAGGACAGCGCCTCAGAAATGATCTTCGGCTCCTCATAGCCTGAGACGATGACCACGGGCAGGCGCGGATAGCGGGTCCGGAGTTGCAGCAGCCCGTCAAAACCGTGCACGTCGGGCATCGAGAGGTCGAGAAGCGCGAGGTCGAACGGCTTGGCATCGGCCAGAAGATCGAGCGCCTCGGTGATCGAGCGCGCCTCCACCGTGTCGACTTCCGGATAGGCCATCTGCACGGCGCTGTGCAGCGCCTCGCGAAACAGCGGATGGTCGTCGATGATCAGGAACCGGGCGCGATCGTGGGTTGCGGTCATGGGGTTCATTTCAGTTCGTGAGCGATTAGAATAACCTCTCCACCATGGCCAGATTATTGCCAAATAGTATATCGCCATCTCCGGCGGAAAGTGCCGCCGGCACTTTCTCGACCAAATCGCCTTGTCCAGGCCCTAAATCGGTCGAATGTTCCGGCAACCAAGCAGAGACCCTTGATGACAGAATTCGTCCTTCCCCTGCCCGCAACCGCATCGGTGGCCGTCGCCGGTTCGTCCGATCGTTTTGCGGTGCGCCGTATCTACTGCGTCGGCCGCAACTACGCGGCGCATGCCCGCGAATTCGGCAATGACGAGCGTGATCCGCCCTTCTTCTTCACCAAGCCGGCCGACGCGGTGGTCGATTCCGGCACCGCTATCCCCTACCCGCCGCTGACGGCCAATCTGCACCACGAGATCGAACTGGTGGCCGCGATCGGCAAAGCCGGCTTCCGCATTCCCCGCGACAAGGCGCTGGACCATGTCTGGGGCTATGGTGTCGGCATCGA
>NZ_RZQI01000578.1:0-3949 GCF_003998335.1 Mesorhizobium sp. M7A.F.Ca.CA.002.05.1.1
TCCCAATGATCCGCCGACCAAGCTGATCATCAACCAGGCCGGCGTGCCGAAGCGCCCGGAGATTTCGCCGTCCGATTTCGCCGAGCCGCTCGGCCTGTCGCCGATGTCGGTCATTGCGTTTGATCCGTTGCTGTTCGGCAATGCCGCCAACAACGGACGCATGCTTGGCGAAATGGATGCCAAGAACCCGGTCGTCGCGATGATCAACGAAATGGCGCATGTGCTGACCGGGCGCAGCGAAATCAAGATCAAGAAGAAGGCCGGGCTCGGCAGCCTGCTCGGCAAGCTCTCGCGCAACAAGAAGTGACGCTTCAGCAGTGGAATCGGTAGTCGATCATGTTTGGTAAAAGAGGCAGCGACGACGGCAACCGGTTCACGCCGGAATTTCGCCAGCCAGCACCGGCGCCTGTTGCGCCGCCGGCTGCAAGTTCCATGGACACAGCGGTTCTGACCCGGCCCACGGCGGCGCCAAGCGCGCCTGTCGCGCCGCCGGCGCGCCGTGCGGTCGAGGCACCGCCATTGGCGCCTGAGCCGAAGCGGGCACAGCGCGAAAAGAGCGAAACTTATTACGATACCAAGAGCCAGGTCTTCTCCGCGCTCATCGACACCATCGATCTGTCGCAGCTTTCCAAGCTTGACCCTGAAAGCGCGCGCGAGGAAATCCGCGACATCGTCAACGACATCATCGCGATCAAGAACTTCGCAATGACGATCGCCGAGCAGGAAGAGCTGCTCGAGGACATCTGCAACGACGTGCTCGGCTATGGGCCGCTCGAGCCGCTGCTCGCCCGCGACGACATCGCCGACATCATGGTCAACGGCTCCAGGAACGTCTACATCGAAGTCAACGGCAAGGTCGAACAGACCGGTATCCGCTTTCGTGACAATCAGCAGCTCCTCAACATCTGCCAGCGTATCGTCAGCCAGGTTGGCCGCCGCGTCGACGAATCCAGCCCGATCTGCGACGCGCGCCTTCCCGACGGCTCCCGCGTCAACGTCATCGCGCCGCCACTCTCCATCGATGGCGCCACGCTCACCATCCGCAAATTCAAGAAGGACAAGCTGACGCTCGATCAGCTGGTCAAGTTCGGCGCCATCTCGCCGCAGGGCGCCGAAGTTCTCAAGATCATCAGTCGTGTTCGCTGCAACATCGTGATCTCGGGCGGCACCGGTTCGGGCAAGACGACGCTGCTCAATTGCCTAACCAACTATATCGACCGCGAGGAGCGCGTCATCACCTGCGAAGACTCGGCCGAGCTGCAATTGCAGCAGCCGCATGTGGTGCGCCTCGAAACCCGCCCGCCCAATCTGGAGGGCGAGGGTGAGGTGACGATGCGCGACTTGGTCAAGAACTGTCTGCGCATGCGGCCAGAGCGCATCATCGTCGGCGAAGTGCGCGGACCCGAGGTGTTCGATCTTCTGCAGGCGATGAACACCGGCCATGACGGCTCGATGGGCACGATCCACTCGAACAGCCCGCGCGAATGCCTCAACCGTATCGAATCCATGATTGCCATGGGCGGCTATTCGCTGCCGCAGAAGACAGTGCGCGAAATCGTCGTCGGTTCCATCGACGTGATCATCCAGGCGGCGCGCCTGCGCGACGGATCGCGCCGCATCACCCACATCACCGAGGTGATCGGGATGGAAGGCGACGTCATCATCACGCAGGATATCGTCCTTTACAACATCAAGGGCGAGGACGCCAACGGCCGGCTGTTGGGTGAGCACGTATCGACCGGCATCGGCCGTCCGCATTTCTGGGAGCGCGCACGCTATTACGGCGAGGAGCAGCGTCTCGCCATTGCGCTCGAGGCGATGGAGAAACGCGCTGACTGACGCATGCTGGGGTGTAAGGGTTCGGGCCAATGTTTGGAATTGACGGCACAGTACTGGCGTTTGTCGTGCTCGCCGGCTTCAGCGCCGGCGCCGTCGCTTATGCATTTCTGTTCACCCGCATCAGCAACGAGAAACAGGTTGGCAAGCGGCTCGAAACGATCAGGACCGCCGAGACGGATCGCTCCGTCGTCAAAGCCTCGCGCGACCGCGTGGCGGAAGCCGTCAAGCGGCGCAAATCGGTTCAGGATTCTCTTAACGAACTCGACGCCAAGCAGAAAACCAAGGACAGCCGCGTCAAGAAACCGCCGCTGAAAGCCCAGCTTCGTCAGGCCGGCCTCAAGACCACCATCGAGCGTTTCTATATATACTCCGCCGTATGCGGCATCGTTTTGATGATTGTCGCCTTTGTGGCCGGAGCCCCGCTGATCGCCTTGCCGGGCGTGCTGTTGGCCGGGGGGCTGGGCCTGCCGCGCTGGTTCGTCACGTTTCGTCGCGCCCGCCGGGTCAAGGCATTTCTCAACGAATTTCCAAACGCGCTCGACATCATCGTGCGCGCGGTCAAATCCGGCCTGCCGCTGAACGACGCCGTGCGCCTGATCGCCAACGAATCGCCCGAACCCGTGAAGACCGAGTTTCGCCGTATCGTCGATTCACAGCAGATGGGCCTCTCTATCCCCGACGCGACCTTGCGCATGCCTGAAACCATGCCTTGCACCGAGGCAAGCTTCTTCGGCATCGTTATCCAGATACAGTCGCAGGCCGGCGGCAATCTCTCCGAGGCGCTGGGCAATCTTTCGCGCGTGCTTCGCGATCGCAAGAAGATGAAAGCCAAGGTCGCGGCGCTGTCGATGGAAGCGAAGGCGTCCGCCGCGATCATCGGTGCGCTGCCCTTCATCGTCGCCTTTCTCGTCTACCTGTCGAGCCCGGCCTACCTGATGCCGCTCTTCAACACCAGCGTCGGAAACCTGATCCTTGGTTGCTCTGCGGTCTGGATGTTGATCGGCATCCTGGTGATGCGCAAGATGATGAACTTCGAAGTCTAGGATGCTGGCATGACCGAGCAAGTCATCAAGACCCTGACGGATCCGAGCTTCCTGATCGCGATGCTGGTCGCGATAGCGGTGTTTGCGACCGTCTTCACCTTGCTGCCGGCGTTTGGCGGAAACCAGCTCAAGTCACGCATGAAATCCGTTGCGCTGGAACGCGACGAACTGCGTGCGCAACAGCGCGCCCGGCTTGCGGTCGAGGCCGACCGCCGTCGCAAGGGCTTGCGCGAGGAACAGTCGGTCGGCATGCGCAACATTGTCGACCGGCTGGATCTGAGACGCGCGCTCGCCGATGAAGGCACCTTGCAGAAACTCAAGGTGGCCGGCTTTCGTGGACAGAATCCGCTGACGCGGTTTCTTTTCTTCCGTCTCGTACTTCCTTTCGTCGGTTTCGCGCTGGCCGCAATCTACATCTTCGCGCTCGGAGGACTGCCCGACAAGCCATTGGTCATCAGGCTGTTCGTCTGCGTCCTCGTTGCTTACGGCGGCTTCTACGCGCCAGTCATCTACGTCAACAACCGCGCCACCAAGCGCAAGCAGTCGATCCAGATGGCATGGCCGGATGGGCTCGATCTGATGCTTATCTGCGTCGAATCGGGCATGTCGGTGGAAGCGGCACTGCGCAAGGTCGCCGACGAGATCGGTGCGCAATCGGTGGCGCTGGCGGAAGAGTTCATCCTCACCAACGCCGAGCTTTCCTACCTGCCGGAGCGCAAGCAGGCCTACGAGAACCTGGCAAGCCGCACCGGCCTGGATTCGGTCAAGTCGGTGTCGCAGGCGCTCGTCCAGGCCGAGCGTTACGGCACGCCGGTGGCGCATGCACTGCGCGTGCTTGCCGCCGAAAGCCGCGACATGCGCATGAATGCTGCCGAGAAGAAGGCCGCCGCCCTGCCGCCAAAGCTCACAGTGCCGATGATCCTGTTTTTCCTGCCGGTGCTCTTCGCCATCATCCTGGGTCCCGCCGGCATTCAGGTCAGCCAGCGCGGTATCTTCGGCGATCATCCGGCGCCGGCAACAAACGCCCAGTAGCGGCAAGGCAAATTCCTGCATTCCCTCAAACGAAA
>NZ_RZQI01000579.1:0-3948 GCF_003998335.1 Mesorhizobium sp. M7A.F.Ca.CA.002.05.1.1
GTCGCGATCCAAACCGATGTTTCATCCGATCACGGATTTATTACGGACCGCCCAGGCTGACGGCGAGATTGACGGCGGCGGCGACGATGACCGTGTTGAAGAAAAACGACAGGATCGAATGGACAAGCACGACACGACGCATATGCGTGGTCGAGATGTTGGTATCGGCGGTCTGTGCCGTCATGCCGATCACCGTCGAGAAGTACAGGAAGTCCCAGCCCTCCGGCCGTTTGTCGCCCGGGAACAGCAGTCCGCCGACAGGGATTTTCTTCCTGGTCTCGGCATCCACAGCATCGCCGTCCATCCAGTAGACATGAGCATAATGGAGCGCTGCCATGGCATGAATGGTGAACCAGCCGAGCGGGATCGACAGCAGCGCGAAGGTGAGCTCGACGGGATGGCTTCTGTCCTTCTGATTGATCAGTAGGAACAATGAGATAACGGCAACGCCGACGACGACAAGCGTCACAGCGAAGATGACCAGCACCGGCTGGTCCGTGGCACGCGCATTCCTGCTCAGATACCTGCCGGTGAACTTCGGCATCTGGGCGACGACGAGAATGACATAAGCGGCAAAGAACGCGTTGGCGCCGATCGAATAGGCAAGCGGGGCGTGCAGCAGCAACGCCACGAGAAGCGCAAAAACGCCAACGCAGGCCGACACAGCGAACAACATGTGGCGCTGAATGGGAGACTTCACCGGGGTTTCGGCAGCCATGTCGGTTCCAACCTTGAATGGCGCTCGGTTTCTAGTCTGGTGTGGCGGATTTGAGCGCCCGCCGCAAGATGCGGTCGAGTTCGCCGAGAAACCGCGACCGGTCTTGCGGCGCGAAGCTGGCATTGTAGCCCTTGCTTTCGCCGGTCTCGCGCAGATGCTGCTTCAGGTCACGCATGGCTACCGCCATGCCGATCGTTTCCGGCGTGAAGGGGCGTCCCGTTGGCCCAAGCACATGGGCGCCGAGTGCCACCGCGCGGGCGGCCAGCGGAATGTCGGCGGTGATCACAATGTCGTTGGTGCGTGCATTGTCCACGATCCAGTCGTCGGCGGCATCAGCGCCCTTGGAGACCACCACATTGCGGATCATCGGATCGCGCGATGGCCGCAGGCCGCCATTGGAGACGTAGGTGACAACGACGCCATGCCGGTCGGCCACTTTTTCGACCTCGGCCTTGACCGGGCAGGCGTCTGCATCGACGAGAATAGCGGGGAGTTCGCTCATGTTTCTTTTCTCCTCCCACTTGTGAACCACAGAGGTCGCGGGCCGATTGGGCGGCGGCCTGGTATCTTCCTCAGTAAACCACGACGCTTCTGATCGATTTGCCCTCATGCATGAGATCGAAACCCTTGTTGATGTCCTCGAGCTTCAGCGTGTGAGTGATCATCGGGTCGATCTGGATCTTGCCGTCCATGTACCAGTCGACGATCTTGGGCACGTCGGTGCGGCCGCGCGCGCCACCGAAGGCGGTTCCCATCCAGGTGCGGCCGGTGACCAGCTGGAACGGCCGCGTCGAGATCTCCTGGCCGGCACCGGCGACGCCGATGACGACCGACTTGCCCCAGCCGCGATGCGAGGCTTCCAGCGCCTGGCGCATCACCTTGGTGCTGCCGGTGCAGTCGAATGTGTAGTCGGCGCCGCCGATCTGGTCGGCGCCACGCTTGGTCATGTTGACGAGGTGGGGCACGACATCGCCGTCGATCTCCTTCGGATTGACGAAATGCGTCATGCCGAAGCGCTCGCCCCACTCCTTCTTGTCGTTGTTCAAATCGACGCCGATGATCATGTCGGCGCCGGCAAGTTTCAGGCCTTGGATCACGTTGAGGCCGATTCCGCCGAGGCCGAAGACGACGGCGGTGGCGCCGATCTCGACCTTGGCGGTGTTGATCACAGCACCGATGCCGGTGGTGACGCCGCAGCCGATGTAGCAGATCTTGTCGAAGGGCGCGTCGGGGTTGACCTTGGCTAGCGCGATCTCGGGCAGCACGGTGAAGTTGGAGAAAGTCGAGCAGCCCATATAGTGAAAGATCTTGTCCTTGCCGATCGAGAAGCGCGATGAACCATCGGGCATCAGGCCCTGGCCCTGGGTGGCGCGGATGGCCGTGCACAGATTGGTTTTTCGCGACAGGCAGGAATGGCACTGGCGGCATTCGGGCGTGTAGAGCGGGATGACGTGGTCGCCCTTCTTGAGCGAGGTGACGCCCTTGCCGATATCGACGACGACGCCAGCGCCCTCATGGCCGAGGATGGCCGGAAACAGACCTTCAGGATCAGCACCCGACAGCGTGAATTCGTCGGTGTGGCAGATGCCGGTCGCCTTGATCTCGACCAGCACCTCGCCCTCACGTGGGCCGTCGAGATCGACCTCCATGATCTCCAGCGGCTTTCCGGCGGCGACAGCGACAGCGGCGCGGGTTTTCATCAGACGTCCTCCAATGCGAGTTTTTTCCAAGGTTTCAGGTTTTGCCGACACGATCAACTGGCGGCTGGCTCCCTGACTGGGCCACAGCGATGAATTGGAATCGCAAGTCGATTGAAAGGCAGTGAATTGCATGGTCGGCTTGACCCTGCAAGCACAGGCCATAAAAGGAACGGCCGACCCGAGGGATGACATTTCGCATGTTCACCAAGATCCTGATCGCCAATCGCGGCGAAATTGCCTGCCGCGTCATCAAGACGGCGCGCAAGATGGGCATCGCCACGGTTGCCGTCTATTCCGATGCCGATCGCGATGCCGTGCATGTCGAGATGGCCGACGAGGCGGTGCATATCGGGCCTTCACCAGCCGCGCTGAGCTATCTCGTCCCGGAAAAGATCATCGCCGCCTGCAAGGAAACGGGGGCCCAGGCCGTGCATCCCGGCTACGGATTCCTGTCCGAGCGGGCGGCCTTCTGCGAAGCGCTGGAAGCGGAAGGCATCATTTTCATCGGCCCGAAGCCCAAGGCCATAAAGGCGATGGGCGACAAGATCGAATCGAAGAAGTTCGCCAACGCCGCCAAGGTTTCCACCGTGCCCGGCTGGCTCGGCGTCATCGAGAATGCCGACCATGCCGAAAAGATTGCCGGCGAAATCGGCTACCCCGTGATGATCAAGGCTTCGGCCGGCGGCGGCGGCAAGGGCATGCGCATCGCCTGGAGCGAGGCCGAAGTGCGCGACGGCTTCGACCGCGCGCGCTCGGAAGCCAAGAGTTCGTTCGGCGACGATCGTGTCTTCATCGAGAAATTCGTCGTCGATCCGCGCCATATCGAAATTCAGGTGCTGGCCGACGCGCATGGCAATGCGCTCTATCTCGGCGAGCGCGAATGCTCGATCCAGCGACGCAACCAGAAGGTCGCCGAAGAGGCGCCGTCGCCGTTCCTGGATGCCGAGACGCGCAAGGCTATGGGTGAGCAGTCGGTGGCGCTGGCCAAGGCCGTCGACTACCAGAGCGCCGGCACGGTCGAATTCATCGTCGACAAGGACAAGAACTTCTATTTCCTTGAAATGAATACACGATTGCAGGTCGAGCATCCGGTGACGGAGCTCGTCACAGGCATTGATCTGGTCGAGCAGATGATTCGCGTCGCCGCCGGCGAAAAGCTTGCCATCAAACAAAGCGATGTCAAACTGAACGGCTGGGCAGTGGAAAGCCGGCTCTATGCCGAAGATCCCTACCGCAACTTCTTGCCGTCGATCGGCCGGCTGACACGCTACCGGCCGCCTGAGGAAGGACAATTCGGCGATGTCATCATCCGCAACGACACCGGCGTCACCGAAGGCTCCGAAATCTCGATGTTCTACGATCCGATGCTCGCCAAGCTGTGCACCTGGGCGCCGACGCGTCTGGAGGCCATCGATGCCATGTCGGAAGCGCTCGACAGCTTCGTCGTCGACGGTATCGAGCACAACATTCCGTTCCTGGCTGCCTTGATGCAGCATCCGCGTTGGCGGGAAGGGCGGATATCAACCGCTT
>NZ_RZQI01000580.1:0-3943 GCF_003998335.1 Mesorhizobium sp. M7A.F.Ca.CA.002.05.1.1
GCCCTCTACAGTGGCTCTGACGGTGGCCTGATCGGCTGCCACGGCGCTCGGGTCGCGCCCCTCTTTGAGTTTGCGGATCACTTGGTCGCCCCTTCCGTCGTCCTGCCTTCTAAGTAGCTGTCGAGATCGAGCGCCAGTTTGATGATGCTCGAATAGTCCTCGCCGGCATGTCCATTCTGGCAATGGATGGCGAAGAGCTCTGTTGCCAGATTTCCCATCGCTGCCAGGACTTTCGAGCTGTTCGCCAGTTCCTTGGCGAGCCGCATGTCCTTCAACTGGAAATCCGAGCGGAAACCGCCGGCAAAACCGTTGGCAGAGGGCACATTCTCCATCAGGCCCGGGAATGGGTGATAGCGCTCGAGCGCGTAGTTGTTGCCCGAGGAGTTGCGCATCACATCGCTGAGGATTGCTGGGTCGAGACCATTGGCGACACCGAGTGCCAGCGCCTCGACAGTTCCCGCCATGCATATTCCGGACAGAATGTTGTTGCAGAGCTTCGCCGTGTGGCCCGCTCCCGAAGCCCCGACATGATAGATGCGCTGTCCCATTGCTTCCAGCAGAGGGCGGGCATGCTCGACATCCGTGGCCTCGCCGCCGACCATGAAAGTCAAAGTGCCGGAATGGGCGCGCGGCGTCCCGCCTGAAACCGGTGCATCGATCATGCGCCGGCCGGCGGCGCGGGCGGCAGCGGCGATTTCCACGGTGACGGTCGATGAAATCGTGCTGCTATCCATCAAGAGCGCACCCTTGCGGGATGCCGCGATGACACCCGACGCTCCAAGATAGACGTCGCGGACATTGTCTCCGGTCGGAAGCATGGTGATAACCACATCGGCCGATGAAGCCGCCTCGGCGGCGGAGGTGGCACGTTTCACGCCCTGCTTCTCAGCCGCGTCCTGTGCGGCCGAAGACGGGTCGAAGCCAATGACTGGAAAGCCAGCTTGGACCAGATTGCGGGTCATTGGTTGACCCATATTGCCAAGTCCAAGGAAAGCGACGGTTTTCACTTGAGCATTCTCCCGGTCAGGCAGCCGACGTGTTGACGATGACGGTCTTCGACCAGGTGAAATGCTGGACCATGCTTGCCAGCGAGAGCTCACGTCCCATGCCGCTCATTTTCGTCCCCCCATATTCGATGTTGGCTTCCGCGACGGCAAACTGGTTGACCTGCACGAAGCCGGCGTCGATGCGCGACACGAAGTCGAACGCCGCCGGGAGGTTTTCCGTGAAAATCGTTGCCGCGAGGCCGTAAGGCGTGTCGTTGGCTTCCTGCAGCACGGTCTCGAAATCGGTAAAGCGTGAGACAGTCGCGACCGGCCCGAAGATCTCGTCACGGCAAACGGGTGAGCTTGCGGGAACGCCCTCGATCAGCGTCGTCGAGTAGTAATAACCCTTGTCCAGACCTTCGGGACGCTGGCCGCCGCAAAGGATACGGGCGCCCGGCGTCTGCCGCGCCATTTCGATATAGCGTTCGACACGATCGAACTGCTTGCGCGATACGATACAGCCCACCTGTGTCGCTTCATCCAGCGGGTTTCCAACCCGAAAAGACGGAATGCCGGCCAGGACGCGCTCGATCACCGCATCATAGATGGCGTCGTGGATATAGATCCGCGTACCGGCGGAACACGACTGGCCCTGACGCTGAAGCCGAAGCCCCTGCAGAATGCCACGCGCCGCGCGATCGACATTGGCATCAGCCAGGACGATGTTCGGATTCTTGCCACCGAGTTCGGCTGTGACTGGTATGATCTTGTCGGCGGCGTAGTGCATGATCAAGGCGCCGACGGCGCTCGATCCGGTGAAGCTGATCTTGCGTACAGCCGGATGTTGGCAAAGCAGGCGACCTGCTTCCTCGCCGAGCCCGGTGATTGCGTTCGCGACGCCGGGTGGCAGAACCGCCTGCAGCAGTTCGAACACCCGAAGCACTGCCAAGGGTGCTTGCTCGGCCGGCTTTAGCACGACGGTGTTGCCCGCGGCGAGTGCCGGGGCGATCTTGCTGGCAAGCTGCATCAGCGGTGCATTCCACGGAATGATCGCGCCAACGACTCCAAGCGCCTCGCGTCGCGTATAGAGCAGCCGGCCAGGATCGGGCGGATAGGTCTGGCCGTTGATCTCGCCGGCCAGGCCACCGAAATAACGCAGGATGTCGACCATGGTGCCGGCTTCATTGCGCGATTGGGTTGGAAGTGCGTTGCCAGTCTCCAGCGACGAGAGCCGGGCAATGTCTTCACGGAAGCCGTCGAGATGATCGGCTGCCCGCATGAGCAGGGCGCCGCGCTCTCTCGCCGGCGTTGCCGACCAAGACCGGAACGCAAGGGAAGCCGCATCCACCGCAGAATTGACATCCTCTATGCCGCAGCGTGGCGCAGAGCCGATGATCTCTTCGGTGGCGGGGTTCTCGATATCGAATTGCGCGGTTGTGAGCGCTTTTCTCAAGCCGCCGCCGCAGACGATCTGGCCCGAAAGTCGTCTCGCTTCCGTGGTTTGCGCGCCGATGCGCGCTTCAAGAGAGTCTGTTGCAAAGGCTTTCATATGAGATGGCTTCTGTCGTTTTTGATTGAGCATACGTATGCACTCTGTTAGACATTTGAAATGAGTTTGTCAAACAGGAGTGAGAAATGTCTGTGACAACAATCGGCCTCGTCGCGGGAGACCCATCCGGTGTCGGTCCGGAACTTTGCGCCAAATTGGTCAATGCAAAGGGGCGCCAGAGTGACCTTCGCGTTGCCGTCTTTTGTGGGAAAGGGAGCTTTCGCGACGGAATGCGAATCGCTGGACTCGATGCTGAAATCCCGGTCGTCGATGGCGTCTCATCAATTCCGGAGCGTGGCGGCGTGGCGCTGATTTCAGGTCTGGATCGAGGCGGCCACAAACCCGGTGTGGCGAGCGCGGAGGGCGGAACTGCCACGCTCGCGGCGCTGGAGAGTGCAGCAGACGCGGCCGGGGCAGGGCAGCTCGATGCGATTGTCTATGGTCCGCTCAACAAACAGGCGATGTGGCTGGCCGGTCACAAGGCGATCGACGAACTGCATTTTTTCTCAAATCGCCTCGGGGTTACTGGCTTCTGCTGCGAAATGAATAACCAGGGGGCTCTCTGGACGGCCCGCGTAACCTCGCATATCCCGCTTCGCGCCGTGGCCGACAACATCTCCGTGGAGTCCATCATTGCGGCCACGGTGGCCGGCGCCAGGGCGGTCGAATCATCAAGCGGCAAACGTGCGAGAATAGCCGTTGCCGGCCTTAACCCGCATTTGGGAGAAGGCGGCGCAATGGGCACTGAGGAGATCGAGATTATCCTCCCCGCTGTCGAAAGGCTAAAGGAGCTTGGATACGATGTCGCCGGCCTCTATCCGGCCGATACCGTCTTTCTGCGTGTGGGGCCGGAGAAGCTCGACTTGATCATCACCATGTTCCACGATCAGGGCCAGATCGCGCTGAAGACACTCGGTTTCACCAACACCTCGACCGTTCTTGGCGGATTGCCGCTGCCAATCGTTACCGCCTCGCAAGGAACAGCCTACGACATTGTTGGCCAAAATCGCGCCGACCCCGCCGGGCTGACAGCAGCGTTTGATCTCGCGCATCGTCTTGCTATTGCTGCGCGCAAGGCAGCATAACAGGCGCAAAAGCTGATTTGCGCAAAGGATCCAATGCATGAGACGGTCAACTTCGGTGGATGTCGCGCGGGAGGCTGGCGTATCGCAATCGACGGTGTCTCGCGCGCTCGCCGGCGACGGGAGGATTTCAGAGGAGACAAAGAAAAAGATTCGCAAGACGGCGGAGCGCTTGGGCTATACGCCAAATGGGATCGCGCGAAGCCTGCAGACGAAGAAGACGAATATGGTTGGCCTGATCATGGCCGATATCCTCAATCCGTTCTACCCGGCCGTCCTGGAAATCTACACCCAGAAGCTCAACGCCATGCGCAATCAGCTCCTGT
>NZ_RZQI01000057.1:0-13190 GCF_003998335.1 Mesorhizobium sp. M7A.F.Ca.CA.002.05.1.1
GGCCTGATCGAGGCCTTGCAGCCCGAATTCGGTCAGTTCGCCTATGACGAGGAGATCGCCGCCGACTGGTATGAGCGCGATGCGGCGGACAAGGGCTTGATCGGCACAGCCGGCTTCACCGCCGACAGCTGGAAGGTCGCGCTTGGCGAGACCATGCGCGGGTTCCTGGCGACGATGTCGGCCGCAGAACTCGATGCCATTTTCGCCAAGCTCAGGGGTGCCATATCCGGCATGAGGGAGCTGACCGACGCACAGAAGTCAGAGACCATCTCGGCCATCGACGAAGAGGTCGAAGGATTGATGGCTTTGCGGGCCGAGGGCGACCCCTTCGCCGATGTCGTCAGGCCGCTGACGCCAAAAATCCGCAGCCTCATCCTCGGCCCGGCGATGGGGCGATAGGATGTTGGGCAACAGCAAACGGGTGGCGGGAAAAGCAACTCCGAGCGGGAGCCTCGAGGCCGAACATCGCGGCATTTTCCCAGCCACGGCACGTGTCAGGCGGGGCAGCCCGATCGCAATGCTTATCTGCCTGCTGGCTTCCAGCTGCAGCCAGACGGACTCGCCGGAAGGTCTTGGCGAAGCCCTGGCTGCAGTCGAGGCGACCAGAAAAATGCAGGATTGCCGGGCGCGCATGAACGAGACCGCCGGGCAGATGAAGATGATGGGCGCGGTCAATGGCGCCGTCGGCACCGCCGGGGCCGTGCGCGGCAAGCTCAGCCGCCAGATGCAATCATGCTGAGACGATTTCGCACTCCTCGAGATCGCGCAGATAGAGGAACATCGACGCCTCGCTCAGTGCCTGCGAGCGCATGATGCCTTCAGGCGTGAACTTTCCGGCAGATGCAGGCGTTTCACATGGCGGCTATATCACGCCGAAACCGAAACAGCACCCTGGTTTTCGGCTCTGTGTTCGACCCAGACATGGACCGGTTCATCCCGACCGCGGATGCTCACCGGCCCATGATCGCGCGCATTCAACTGTGTCGTGGGCGATTCCGCCTTCGCGGCTTCTATCAGTCGTGACCCAAAGCAAATGTTTGCCTGAAGTTCACGGCAAAGCGCCTGCAAACGGCTGGCGACGTTGACGGTGTCGCCCACCACCGCGAAGGAAAGATTGCGCTCGCTGCCGACCGCACCGATGACGACTGCGCCATATTGTGCACCGATCCGAACGTCCAGCGACGGGTATCCCCTGGACACCCGCTGCACATTCCAGTCTTCGAGAGCGGCGATCATCGCTTCAGCGCACTGGATGGCTCGGGTTGCGTCGTTATGGCTGGCTTGCGGAACCCCGAATGTGGCCATGATGCAATCGCCGATATAGTTGTCGACGGTGCCATGGTGGTCGAAAACGACCTGCTCCATGCGACGGTGGAACTGACGCAGAAGTTCGAACACTGCTTCGGCCGGATGATCCTCGGAATAGTGTGTGAAGCCGACGATGTCGGCGAACAGTACCGCGATATCCTGCCGGCGGACCGGACCGAAGGGCTCGTCATCCGCGGCGAGCTGGTCGACGACATTTGGCGAAAAATGCCGGGCGAGATTGGCGCGGGCGCGCTCTGCCTTGACATAGTCTTCCGACAGATGTCGAGAACGAGAGACGACCAACGCCATGATCGCGCCGATAATCAGCACAACCAACACGTTGGTCGCCTGCGCGAATGTGTCGACGAAATTGGGATTGAGATAGAGGTTCAGTCGCTCTGTCGTCGGCAGCGAATAGAGGTTCGTCGCCGGAAGGACGGTTCCCGCATGAAGAATCACCCATCCCACCCCGATCGTCCACGTCAAGGCTGCGAGCGCTCCGAGATAGAGCGCCAATCGGGTCGAAAGGGTCAGCGCGCCAAGGCACACGAAAATCAACAGGAATTTGAAGCTGCCTTCGCGCAGTTGCATCGCGGCCGGCGCGACCTCCGGGGAAAACGGGTTGGGCGTTACCAGCAGAACGGTCAACAGAACGATGTCCAGCGTGCCTACGAGATAACCGATCCACCATGGCGCGTTGCGACGGCGCGCAAAGCGAAACTGGATCAGGCCGACGAGCTGGAACAACATGAGGCCCGCCAGCACGAAGAGCAGAGAGGCATCCCAGCGGCTGATTAATGAAAAGAAGCAGGAGATCACGGCGAGCGATGCCGTACGCGCCCAGAACTGCAATGCAGCACCTTGGCGTTCTGCGCGCTCTCGCAAATTTCTCAGCCGTGAATAGCGGCGAAGTTCAAGTGTTGGCGCGGTCGGCATAGGATCACTTCGATTTCGCGGGGACGTGTCACGCATTTGGCAAACCCGCCTTCTACTGGCAAATCAGTGCGCGAACTCTACCATGATTGCGGTTTCATTTTTGAAACGCGGCTGCAAAGAGTAAAATGTCCGGACAAAGGACCACGGTGAAAGCTGAAGCAGGATAGGCGGAGGCTTCCCTGTTCAGGTCACGAAGATTGGTGGCATTCGACGCCGCCGCGAAGCGACTTTCCTTGCATCTGGGACTAAAGTGAGCCCGCTCGCCTAAAGCGTGCTCCCCGCTTGCTTGAGATCAAAAAGTTGACGTTCAGGCGACCGCCGGCCGGCAAATCCCGGCCCCTACCGCACCTCGATCTTGCCTTTCAGCTGCGCCCGCGCCTCCTCGATCGACGCTGCATAGGTCACCAGCGGACGCTTCACGCCGTGGTTGATCAGCATGCGCCGGATCTGCGGCGCGGCGCCTGATATGATGAAGCGGACGCTGGCGCGCCTGGCCTTGTGGGCGGCGCCCTCGATGACGTTGGCCGCCGTCGAATCGAAGAACGGTACGGCCGAGCAGTCGAGGATGAAGTTCCTGCGCTGGTCGGCGATGCGGTCGAGTACGGTGCCGACGGTCGATGCCGCGCCGAAGAAGAAGGCGCCCGAGATGCGGTAGACCACGGTGTCGGCGTCGGTCGCCTCGCTGGCATCGTAGGCGTTGGCGCTGTCGGCGACATCCTCCTGCACCAGCGGCTGATCGGCCTCGACCGCAATCGACTTGGCCATGCGGTCGATGAACAGGATCGAGCCCAGCACGAAGCCGACGACGATGCCTTCGGTGAGATCGCGGAAGATGACGAGCAGAAAGGTCGCCATCAGCACCAGCGCATCGCCGCGCGAGGCACGCAGCAAGGTGGCGAAGGCCTGCTTCTCGAACATGTTCCAGCACACGACCGCCAGCACGCCAGCCAGGGCTGCGAGCGGGATGTAGCTGGCGAGCGGCGCCGCCACCAGCATCAAAGCGAGCAGGATGGCGGAGTGGACGATGCCCGAAACCGGTCCGTGGGCGCCGGCCCGCACATTGGTCGCGGTGCGGGCGATGGTGCCGGTGGCGCAGATGCCGCCGAACAGGGCGGACGCGATGTTGGCGAAGCCTTGCGCCACCAGTTCGCAGTTGGAACGATGCCGCCGGCCCGTCATCCCGTCGGCGACCACCGCCGACAGCAGCGATTCGATCGCGCCGAGCAGGGCAAAGGCAATGGCATCCGGCAGCACGTCAATCATCCTGCCCAGGCTGATCGGCGGCAGAGCGGGCATTTGCAGGCTACGCGGGATGCCGCCAAAGCGAGTGCCTATCGTCTCCGCCGGCAGCGAGAGAAGCGCCACGACCAGCGATGCCAGCCCGATGGCGATGAGCATGGCAGGCCATGTCGGCCGCCAGCGCTTCAGGCCGGCGATGGTGAAGATGGTCA
The DNA here is from genome assembly GCF_003998335.1 of Mesorhizobium sp. M7A.F.Ca.CA.002.05.1.1. Lineage (NCBI taxonomy): Bacteria > Pseudomonadati > Pseudomonadota > Alphaproteobacteria > Hyphomicrobiales > Phyllobacteriaceae > Mesorhizobium > Mesorhizobium sp. M7A.F.Ca.CA.002.05.1.1. The sequence continues at coordinate 3,696 of NZ_RZQI01000057.1, forward strand.
ACACCGCCACGAAGGTCGCCGCAAGATTGATGGTGCCGGCCGCCTCACCGACCGCGATCAACTTCGGCACCAGCGGGCCCGGCTCCCTGCCGGCAAGCTTCAACCCGAACAGTTCGACGATCTGTCCTGAAAAGATGATGACGGCGATGCCGGCGGTGAAGCCGACCGTCACCGGATAGGGAATGAACTTGATGTAGGTGCCGAGGCGGAGATAGCCCATGGCGAGCAGGAAGACCCCTGCCATCATCGTTGCCAACAGCAGTCCATCGATGCCGACCCGGGCAACCGTCGCGGCCACCAGCACGATGAAGGCGCCGGCCGGACCACCGATCTGGAAGCGGCTGCCGCCGAGCGCCGAAATGATGAAGCCGCCGACGATCGAGGTGTAGAGGCCGCGCTCGGGCGTCACGCCCGAGGCGATGGCGATCGCCATCGACAAGGGCAGCGCGACGATGGCGACCGTCAGCCCGGCAATGGCGTCCGCCTTGAAGTCGGCGAACGTGTAGCCCTCGCGCCAGACCGTCACCAGCTTCGGCGTGAACAATTCGGAAAATGTCGGTTTTACCGGCCTATGGGCCGACCTGTGGGCCGGTTGATGCACTGCCCGCTGCGTCTGATCCATGGACTGCCTTTCGCACCCTGAAAGGCGGCGGGATCGTCGGCAGGGCTGTCGGCGGTCGCCGTCGCGACTTTATGCCGGCTCAGCCTTGGGATCCCGCGGCACGGCAGCCTTGAGGCGCACGCCCCGGCCGCCGCGCTCGCTGGTCTGGTTCTCGCCGATCAGCTCCACCCCGGCCTCGTCGAGAGCCTGGATGACCTTCATCAGCGTGTCGACCACGCCCCTGACCACGCCATCGCTCGCCTCCATGCGCTGGATGGTTGGAAGCGAAACGCCGGCGCGCTCGGCGAGCGTCTTCTGATCGATGCCGGCCAGCGCCCTTGCGGCGCGCATCTGCGCGGCAGTGATCATCGGCCGGAATCCCCGTCTGAGTCTGCAGGAATAAGGTATAATACTATCATTGTGATGTTTCAAGCATTAGGATGAACGTCTGAGGCGTAAAGGGGCGGCTGACCGATCATTCAGATACTTCCCGGGATTGTGCCTAGGGTGTCCATCTAGGCAGGGGGTAACGCGGTTGAATTCTTCAAGACCTTCATGACCTGGGCGGCCTTGCTGTCGGTGGGCTGCGGGCACGGGCTGATCGACCGGCTGATCTAGTCTCCAGTCTCGCTGTCGCCGTTCAGGCGCTGCCCGCGCCATCGCTGCCACGCCCGGGCAGCGAGCCAGCACAGCATCGCCCAGACGAAGCCGGCGCACCAGCCGGCAAGCACATCCGATGGCCAGTGGACGCCAAGATAGATGCGGCTGATGCCGACCAGCAGCGTCGTCAGCACCGCCAGCGACAGCACATAGATCTTCGTCGTTCGACCGGGCAGGAAGCGTGCCGCCAGCGCGCCGAGCGTCAGATAGGTCACGGCCGACAGCATGGCGTGGCCGCTCGGAAAAGACAGCGTCGTTTCGTTGACGAGATGCGAGACGAGTTCGGGGCGCGGCCGGTCGATGCCGGCTTTCAGCAGGCTCGACAGCACCTGACCGCCGGCCACCGCCACGAAGATGAAAAGGGCGGTCGCCGGCCTGCGGATAAGCAGGAGATAGACGATTACCGCCGTCACGATCAGCACCAACACGCTGCCGCTGCCAAGACTTGTGATGTCGCGCATCGCCCCTTGCAGCCACAGCGGGCCGATCGGGCTGTCAGGGCGCCCCGCCTGGCGGAAGGCGAGCAGGATCTCGGTGTCGAAGGCGTGCGGCGTGGTGGCGCGCGCAATCTCCATCAGCTCCTCGAATCCCCACAGGCCGGCGGCGATGACCAGGCCGGCCAGCAGCACCGGGAATTCGACCCGGTTGAGCAAAGCGTTCGCGGCGTTCTTCATCGGCAATTCGCCCGTTACAGCCGACCTTGCAGATAGGGTCCGAGCGTGATCAGCGCCACCGCTGCGATCGCCAGCATGATGCCGGTCGCCTGCAGCGCATTGACGCGCTCGCCGAAGAAGACCAGCGCCACGACGTTCACGGAGACCAGCTGGATGACGGCGGAAAGGCTGAACGACACCGACATGCCGAATTCGCGGATCAGCCGCAGCATGATCAGATTGCCCAGCGAATAGAGCGCCAGCGTCAGCGCTATCTTGCCAAGGCTCGGCGCAAGGCCCCATTGCTTGGCGGCTGTCGCCGCCAGCAGGAAAATGACCGTCGAAAAGCCGAGCTGCAGCAATCCCGAAAAACTCAACGTTTCGTCCCCTCTCGGAGCGGCTCCCGCCGCGTGCGTCGCGGACGTTGTTTCCCAAGCGCGCCGGGACGTCAAGCGACCTCGACCAAACGAAGCCCTTGGCAATGGCAAGCCGGAAGCTCAAAGTACTAACATCGCCCAATCTGTCGGTTCGAAGGGCGGTCAGGGGCTCATGATTCGCAGTTTTCAAAACCTGATGCGGCGCTGGAGCGAGCTTTCCCTTGCCCTGCAATTCGTCGTTGCCGGCGGCTTTGGCCTGCTGGCCGTCATGTTGGTGGTGGGCACCTGGGTGACGGCGCAGATCCGGGACGGCGTCATCCGCAATTCGGCCGCCACGACGGCGCTCTATGTCGACAGCGTGATTGCGCCGCTGCTTCCCGACTTACGCAAGGACCAGGAGCTCAGCGAGTCCGTCAAGCAGGCGCTGGACGAGACGCTTGGCCAGGGCGCGCTCGGCAAGCGCCTCCAATCGTTCGTGCTCTGGCGCCGCGACGGCACGGTTCTCTACGCTAAGGAGGCGTCCCTGATCGGCCGCCGCTTCGGTCCGAGCGACAATCTGCGTTCCGCCTTCGAAGGCAATGTCGTCGCTGAATTCAATACATTCGATGATGATGAACGCGAGGAGAAGGCTACCGGCTTGCCATTGCTGGAGATATACAATCCCGTGCGCGAGCCCTGGTCGGGCGAGGTGGTGGCGGTCACCGAGTTTTATGAGATCGCCGACGATTTCCAGGCCACCCTGGCGTCCGCCCTGTGGTCGAGCTGGCTGATCGTGGCCGGCGCGACGCTCGCGGCATTCCTGCTCCTGTCGGGCATCGTCCTGCGCGGCAGCCGCACCATCGACGATCAGCGTGGGGCACTGCGCCGCCAGGTCTCGGAGCTGCAGGGTCTGGTGGCGCAAAACAGTGCTTTGCGACTGCGCGTGCAACGGGCGTCCCGCCGCGCCACCGCGCTCAACGAAAGATATCTGCGCCGGATCGGCGCCGACCTCCATGACGGCCCGGCCCAACTCGTGGCACTGGCGGCGCTGCGCATGGACAGCCCGATATTTTCCAGCGACGGCCATTCGAGCGTAAGCCGTTCGACCGAGGTCGCAATGATCCGCAAGACACTGGAGGACGCGATGCGCGAAATACGCGGCATCTGCACCGGCCTTGTTTTGCCGCAGATCGAGACGGCTGCCGCAACCGACATTCTGCGGCTGGCGGTCAAGGAACACGAGCAGAGGACGGGAACGTCGGTGACGCTGACGCTGACCGGACACTTGCCGGAGCCCGGCGCCTCCGAGAAGATCAGCATCTATCGTTTCGTCCAGGAAGGGCTGAACAACGCCTATCGCCACGGGTTGGGCAAGGATCAGGCGGTGAGTGCGGGGATGAAAGGTGGCCGGCTTTTTGTCGAAGTGTCGGACGGCGGGCCCGGTTTCGATCCGGCGGCACGGGTCGAGGGTCTCGGCCTCGCCGGCCTCAGGGAGCGGGTCGAAAGCATTGGCGGACAGTTCGAAACCTTGACCGGGCCGCAAGGTACGCGTTTGGTGATCCGTCTATCGGTCGAGGAGCAAGCATGACTGGGACCATTCGCATCGCCATTGTCGACGATCACCCCCTCTTTCGCGAAGGTGTGACGCGCAGCCTGTCGGAGATCGGAGGCTTCGAGATGGTTGGCGAGGGCGCCACGGCGCAGGATGCCGAACGCCTCGCCACGACGGTGCGGCCCGACATCTTGCTGCTCGATATCTCCATGCCGGGCGGCGGGCTGACCGCGGTGGCAAGCATTCTCGCCAGCCATCCGGCCCAGAAGATCGTCATGCTGACCGTTTCGGAGGCCAACGCCGATGTGACAAAGGCGCTGAACGCAGGGGTGAATGGCTATGTCCTCAAAGGCGTCGGGTCGCGCGGGCTCGCCGACATCCTGCGCAATGTTGCAGCCGGCGAAAGCTATCTGTCGCCGACGCTGTCGGCCCGGCTGCTTTCGGATCTCCAGTCCCAGCAGCCGACCGACGGCATTGCGGAACGGCTGCGGCAGCTCACCGATCGGCAGACGGAAATCCTGCGGCTGGTGGCGGAGGGGCTGAGCAACAAGGAAGTCGCCTTGCGGCTTGAGCTGCAGGAGAAGACCGTCAAGCATCACATGACCGGGGTGCTGTCGAAGCTCAATGTGCGAAACCGCACCGAAGCAGCCTTGATGATGCGTGAGTTGCGCGACCGCGACAGGCCTTCCTAAAGCAACGAGAGCATGATGCCGAAAGGTGTGAAGCGGTTTTCGGAAGACATCATGCTCTATCTCTTTGATTTAGAGGCGGATTTAGATTTCAGGCCGATTTCGACCTGAAATCATCCGGCTCTAGGGGAATTCGCAGCGGTTTCCGTCCTGGATTGCGCAAAACAACGATTGCAAGGTTGCGTGCCTCCGCAAGGTGCGGACCGCGCAAAAGCGCGTCGCGCCTCGGGGACCGGGGCGGCACCGCCAAAAACGAGGTCACCTCCGCCGGGGGGCGGCGGAGGTGACGTGCAAAGCTGACCGTTGCCTGTTGGCCAGCTTCACAAGGCCTTGAGACGATCGGCATCGGCCGGCGTGGCCTGGCGGTCGATGATCGTGCGACCGAGCGCGTCCTTCATGCTGAAACGTCCGTTCTCAAGCTTTTCCGTTATGCCGTCGGGATGCCGGACCGTGATCTTGTTGCCGGTCACGTCGACCTTGTCACCGGTCTTTGCATTGACATGGCTTCCGCTCTTACCCTGATTGGATCCCGATTTGCCGCTATTGCCGCTGTTGCCATTCCCGCTATTCCCGCCGCTGTTCCCTCCATTGCCGCCGCCGGAATTGCCGCCGTTGCCGCCGCCACCACCGCTGTTACCGCCACCCTTGGCGTATGCGCTGGCGGTGTGAATGCCGGGAACGGAGCCCTCCAGGACAATTTGGTAGGGAGCAATCGTCAACGCCAGCGCCGCTGCCGATTTGAGCGCCAGCCGGCAGCAACGGGTCGTGACCGATCTGTGCATTTTGATCTCCGACGACTGAGCCCGGCGCGCCCCACCCCAACGTTGCAGTGCAACAACATTGCCGAAAGACGCGGGGTCCGGAAGCGACCTCCGACCGTTGCGGTTGTCAACTAGGACCTTTGAAAGCGCAAGATTGGACTAAAGTCCCAAGCGTATGCTACATTAGCTTTGCATGAACGGCGCCGCGACCGCCATCGCTAAATGGGAGACTCGCTTTCCCTACGCCTGACGACGGCAGACGCCGAACATCAAGTCACCTCCGCCGGGGGCGGCGGAGGTGACTTTGTCGAGCCGGCCGTTTGCAACGACTGACCCCATGGATGCGCGGCGAAACATGCCGCCGAAGGTCTCCTTCCTCTCGAAAAGACGATTCCGGAGCAGTTCACGGCCTTCGGGAATGCTGAGCCAGCGCTGCGCGTAATGCCTGTCGCGCCTGAAAGGTCTCCCGATGTCACGAAAATGTGACCCGGCGATTATAAGGGGGGTCAAACAGGTACCCCACGCTCCAGCCAACCCGACAGCCAGAGGCAAGCCACCATGACTGACCTTCGCTCCGCCGACACCCGATTCCGCACCAGCCTGCTCGAGGAAAACGACGGCCCGGCCATCAACGCCTCCGACAACCGCACCATGGGCGAGATCATCGCCGCGCGGTTCTCGCGCCGCGGCTTCCTCAAGGGCTCGCTGGCCGTCTCGGCCATCGCCGCCACCGTCAGCCCGCTGGCGCTGATCAGCGCCGACGAGGCCAGGGCCGCGGAAGGCTCGGCCTTCGCGTTCGACGAACTTGAGGCCGGCATCGACGACAAGCACCATGTCGCGTCGGGTTACGATGCCGATGTCCTGCTGCGCTGGGGCGATCCGTTGTTTGCCGATTCGCCCGACTTCGACCCGACGAAACAGTCGGCCGAGGCCCAGGCGAAACAGTTCGGCTACAACAATGACTATGTCGGCTACATCCCGATCGACGGCTCGGCCGAACATGGCCTGCTGGTGGTCAACCACGAATACACCAATCCGCATCTGATGTTCCCGGGCATCGTAAAGATCGTCGAGAAGGACGGCAAGAAGTCGGCAGAAGTCGCACCCCTCTCGAAGGAGCAGGTCGATGTCGAGATGGCCGCCCATGGCGGCACCATCGTCGAGATCCGCAAGGACGGTGGCAAATGGCAGGTGGTGCGCGACGGCAAGCTCAATCGCCGCATCACCGCCAACACCGAAATGGCGCTGTCCGGCCCCGTTGCCGGCCATGACCGCGTCAAGACCAAAGCCGATCCGTCCGGCACCAAGGTTTTCGGCACCGTCAACAATTGCGCCGGCGGCGTCACGCCCTGGGGCACCTATGTGATGGCCGAGGAGAACATCCATGGCTATTTTTCCGGCGAGCTGCCGGAAGACCACAAGGAAGCCGCGAACTACAAGCGTCTCGGCATTCCCGAAGGCGCCTATGAATGGGCGGCGCATTACGAGCGTTTCGACCTCGCCAAGGAACCCAACGAAGCCAACCGCTTCGGCTGGATCGTCGAGGTCGATGTCAACGACCCGACCTCGACGCCGAGGAAGCGCACCGCCATGGGCCGCTTCAAGCATGAGGGCGCCGAATCGATCGTCGCCAAGGACGGCCGCGTCGTCTTCTATCTCGGTGACGACGAGCGCTTCGACTATGTCTACAAGTTCGTGACCAGGGCCGCGTTCAATCCGAACGACCGTGCCGCCAACAAGGACCTGCTCGACGATGGCACGCTGCATGTCGCCAGGTTCGCCGAAGACGGCACGGTCGAATGGCTGCCGATCGTGTTCGGCCAGGGGCCGCTGACGGCTGAAAACGGTTTCACTGGCCAGGCCGACGTGCTGATCGAGACGCGCCGCGCCGCCGACCTGCTCGGCGCCACCAAGATGGACCGCCCGGAAGACATTCAGCCCAATGGCGTCAACGGCAAGGTCTATGTCATGCTGACCAACAATTCGAAGCGCAAGGCCGACCAGGTCGACGCCGCCAACCCGCGCGCCGAAAACGCCTTCGGCCACATCATCGAGATCGCCGAGGACGGCGGTGATTTCACGGCCGCCAAGGGCAAGTGGGAAGTGCTGCTGAAATGCGGCGATCCCTCGGTTGCCGATGTCGGTGCCACCTTCTCGACGGCAACGACGGCCAATGGCTGGTTCGGCATGCCCGACAATTGCGCGGTCGATTCGGCCGGGCGTCTCTGGGTCGCGACCGACGGCCAGGGTCCGAAAGCCACCGGCCGCACCGATGGCTTATGGGCGGTGGACACGGAGGGGGCGGCGCGGGCGACCTCGAAACTATTCTTCCGCGTGCCGATCGGCGCCGAAATGTGCGGTCCGCTGTTTGCGCCCGACGACCAGACCGCCTTCGTCGCCGTCCAGCATCCGGGCGACGGCGGAGAGGACTGGGAAGCGTTCGGGCGCCCGTCCTACTATGAGGACCTGTCGACGCGTTGGCCCGACTTCAAGCCCGACATGCCGGTGCGGCCGTCGGTCGTCGCCATCACCAAACAGGGCGGCGGCAAGATCGCGGTCTGATTGCCCACTCGCATGGGCAGCAGCGGAGCAGAATTTGCGCCGCTGCTGCGCCTTGAGCCGCGGCATGTATCCCTTGGGCTGCGGAGCAGCTCCTGGGGTCTGCGCCGCGTCGCTTCGCCCCTTGCTCCGCCCCAGGATGGCGAGGCGACGGGGGGAAGTCGGTCAAGCCTCGGGAAAGATTGGCAATTTAAACATGGCGCTCTAGGTCTTTATCAGGAGATCGCCATGTCGAAGTCCGTCTATGACCGTGGCTTGCTCAAGCCAGCCGATATCGCCAAGCTGCAGCGCGTGTTCGACGAGGCCTGCCGGCGGCGCGAGGCACATCCCGATTCCGCCGACGCGCGGGAAATCGCGCTTAACCTGCTCGCCTTGCACAATGCCGGCATGGTGGAAGAGGACATGCTGATGGAAGCCGTCGGTTTCCGGCGGCTGGAACCGAAATCAGCGTGATGCGCTGGATTGGTGCGAGGCCGACCTTGCAATTCGTTTGGCGATCGCCTTGGCCAGGATGCCGGCATTGGCGAAGCAGCCGCGAATGCTTGGCCGCATGCCGGTGAACCACAGACCGGGCAATTTTGGATCGGCTTCGCCACCGTTGAAGAGCGGAACGCCCTTGGCGTCGAGCACGCCGAGCTTGCCGACCATGGGCTCCAGCCCCGTGCGGTAGCCTGTCGCGGCAATGACGATGTCGGGATGGATCAGGCTGCCATTGGCCAGGATCACGCCATCGCGGGTGAATTCCCGTATGCCCGGCACGACGGTGATCTTGCCGGCCTTGATGGCGCCGACGGCGCCGTCGTCGGCGGCGATCGCGGTGTAATCCGAGCTCAGGCGGCTGGCGCCGCCCGCAGGCGCGGGCGGCAGACCGAATTTGGTCAGGTCGCCGAAAACCAGCCGCTGCGTTGCCGCCATCACCGCATCGGCGAGCCGCAACGGCAAGCGCGCCATGATCGGCGAAAGCCGGTGCACGGCGATCTTGCAGATGCGCTTGGGCAGCAGGGCGGGACCGTTGCGGGCCGACAGCCAGATGGCGGCCGGGTCTATGCCGGCCAGATGATTGAGCGCATCGAAGCCCGAATTGCCGGCGCCGACGACCAGCACTTTTTGGCCCGCATAGGCTTGCGCGTCACCAAAATCCGCCGAATGGATGATGCGCCCGACGAAATCCCTCATGCCTTTCCATTCGGGCGTGAACGGCTGCCTGTCGCGGCCGGTAGCGATGACGACATTGCGGGCCAAGCGCGGTCCGGCGCTGGTGCGCAATGCCCAGTGATCGCCCTTGAAGATGATCTCTTCGACCGCGACGCCAAACTGCACCGGCAGCCGGTTCTCCTTCTGGAAATCGTTCATGTGGCGGATGACGACCATTCTTTGCGGAAAGGCGGGCGTGCCAGGGGGAAAGGCGAGACCAGGCAGCGAAGAAAGATCGCGATGGGTGTTGAGATGCAATTGCTGGTGGCGCCGGTGCCAGGGCTCGGCCAGCCGGCTTTCCTTTTCCAGGATCGCCGTAGGCACGCCGGCGTTCATCAAGGCATGCGCGGCAGCCAGCCCGGCAGCACCGGCGCCGACGACGATTGCCGGCTCGACCGTGGCCGGCAGATCCGCAACCGATCTGATTGTCGTATCAGTCATTCACTCGAATCCCATTGGACGTCCCGCCG
>NZ_RZQI01000581.1:0-3937 GCF_003998335.1 Mesorhizobium sp. M7A.F.Ca.CA.002.05.1.1
ACAGCTGGTCGGAATCGGCATCGACCTCGAAGGCCGGCTCGACCGAATTGACGAACTCGATGCCTTGCTCGATGTCGAGCAGGCCTTGCACGTCCTCGACCAGCTGCCGCAGCCGGAGCCGGCGGCGCGCGGGCGGCGGCTCCTGCGTGCGGCCGTAGTGAAGCACGCCTTCGGAATAGGACACGGCACGGTCGAGTGCGCGCAGCAGTTTCGGCGCGAAGGCCTGCACGGTCGGATCCTTGACCTGGCGCAGGCGGTCCGACATCAGCTGCGCCGAGGCCAGGATGTTGCGCATGTCATGGTTGATCTTGGAGACGGCAAGGCCGAGGTCGGCAAGATGCTTCTGCTCGGAGAGCATTTTTTGCAGCCGCTCCTGCATTTGCGACAGCTCGCGCTCGGCAACGCCGATCTCGTCGGCGCGGGCAGCCGGATGGATGATCCGTCCGGGATCGTCGGGCGCCTCGGAGAAGGACAGCATCGAGCGCGTCATCGTCCGGATCGGCCCGATCATGATCAGGTCGATGGCGGCGTAGACCAGCATGGCGGTGAACAGCGAGATCAGCAGCGAGACGAAGGCGACGTTGCGCGAATAGCGCAGCATCGCATTGCGCAGGCTGTTGTCGGGCATGATCAGCTCGAACTCCTTGTCCGAGTCACCGACCGGACCGAAGACGCGCAGCATCCGGTCGCCGCCGAAAAACAACGTGTCGAGCGCGCCGGTCATGCCCTTGATCATGCCGATCGAGGCGATATCGATGTGCGCGTCGACCTTCGGCGGCATTTCGGCCACCACCAGCAGCCGCGAGACGCCGCCGTCGCGCACCGCGATCGCCTTGGCGCCGATCGCCATCAGCACGTCGTTCTGGGCCGTGCGCGACAGCGAGGCGGGCTCACCCTGCACCAGCACGATCGACACCGCAGCCGCCGTGCTCAGCCGTTCCTTAAGCCAGTTCAGCCGGTAGCTGGCGATCCAGGGCAGGAAGATCAGCACTTCGGCCAGAAGCACGAAGACGATGGTCAGCAGCAGCAGCTTGGTCGACAGGCCGCGCGACAGCGGCACCGTGCGCACGGCCGCTGGCGCCTCGGTGGACGCCACCGTGCCGATCCCTTCCTGTGCCTGTATGGTTTCGCTCATGCGGCTAATGTCTTCACGATCACTTGATCAACGCAGATTAGGCGATTACGGCTTTTTTGCCAATTTCATCCTTGGTCGCAAACATAAACCGGTCTGAACGGAGCCGGATTGCGCCCTACGACTCCGGATTGACTTCCAAAAGCCTTCTTTCTATAAGCCCGCACACGCTCGGGCCATTCGTCCCGGCGCGGTTTCGATCGCGCCAAAGCCGGCCCGGCAAAGCTCCTGTTACACAGTGACAGAATCAAGAAGGGCCGCACCCCGCGGTATTAAAACAAATGAAGCGTACCTACCAACCGTCTAAACTCGTCCGCAAACGTCGGCACGGCTTCCGTGCCCGCATGGCCACCAAGGGTGGTCGCGGCGTCGTCGCAGCTCGCCGCAACCGCGGCCGCAAGCGGCTCAGCGCCTGAACGGAAGACGAGATCGTTGCCCGCAACCGGCAAGCCAGTGGGACCAAATCCCAAGCGGCTTCTGAAGCGCGCGGAATTCCTGGCTGTCCGTCGTGGTGAAAAACGACGCGGGCGGCTTTTTCTCGTTGAAGTTCTCGACCGCGGCGACGGCCTGTCGCCGCGCGTCGGCTACACCGTCACCAAGAAGGTCGGCAATGCGGTTGTCCGCAACCGTGTCCGGCGGCGGCTGCGAGAAGCCATCCGTACGCATGCTGCAAGTGACATGGCGCCTGGCAATGATTATGTCATCGTCGGGCGCGAAGACGTGCTTACCACTCCGTTCGGCCAGTTGAAGGCCGAACTCTCCCGCCGACTGCGCGGAACACGATAGGCCAAGGGCTTTCGATGGAAAACAACCGGAACTTCTTCATCACCATCGCGCTGTCGGTGCTGATCCTTGCGGTATGGCAATATTTTTACGTGTTGCCGCGCAGCGAAGCCCAGCGCGAGGCGGCCCGCGTCGAACAGCAGCGCATCGAGGAGCAGAAGAAGGCCGCCGGTACCGACACCGGAACGCCCGCCGCACCTGGCGCCATTCCGAATGCACCGGGTACCGACGCCGTGACGCCGGCCGGCCGCGAACAGGCGCTCGCCACGACGACCCGCGCGAAGATCGACACGCCGAGCCTCGAGGGTTCGATCAACCTGACCGGCGCCCGCCTCGACGACCTCAAGCTCAAGCACTACACCGAGACGGTCGACAAGAACTCGCCCGAGATCAGCCTGCTCAACCCGGCGGCACTGCCCAATGGCTATTATGCCGAGATCGGCTTTGTCGGCAACGACAAGACCGGTGCGGTGCCCGGTCCGGAGACTGTGTGGACCGTCGACGGCAATGCGACGCTGACGCCGACGACCCCGGTCACGCTGACCTATTCGAACGACAAGGGCTTGACCTTCAAGCGCACCTTCTCCGTCGACACCGATTACATGTTCACGGTGTCCGACACGGTGCAGAATGCGGGCACGGCCGCCGTCTCGCTGTCCAATTACGGCCGCGTCACCCGCTTCGACAAGCCGCTCGTTGCCAGCACCTATGTGCTGCATGAGGGCCTGATCGGCTTCACCGGCACCGAAGGCCTGCAGGAGCACAAATACGCGTCCATCGAATCGGACAAGCAGTTCACGCCGGGCAAGTCGACTGACGGCTGGTTGGGCATTACCGACAAATACTGGGCGGTGACGCTGGTGCCGACCGAAAAGCAGCCGTTCCAGCCGCGCTACGCCTTTTTCGAGGACGGCCGCCACCGCTATCAGTCCGACTTCCTGACCGACCCGATAACGGTTGCCGCGGGTCAATCGGCGACGGTGGAGAGCGAGATCTTCGCCGGCGCCAAGGAGGTCGGCAAGATCAACGCCTATGCAGAGGACCGTCAAATCAAGCGGTTCGATCTTTTGATCGACTGGGGCTGGTTCCACTTCATCACCAAGCCGATGTTCTGGCTGATCGACACGCTCTACAAATTCTTCGGCAATTTCGGTCTGGCCATCCTCGCCACCACCGTCATCGTCAAGGCCATCTTCTACCCGCTCGCCAACAAGTCCTACGCGTCGATGGCGAACATGAAGAAGGTGCAGCCGAAAATGCTCGAGATCCGCGAGAAATACGCGGACGACAAGATGAAGCAGCAGCAGGCGATGATGGAGCTCTACAAGACCGAGAAGATCAATCCGATCGCCGGCTGCTGGCCGGTGGCGCTGCAGATCCCGGTGTTCTTCGCGCTCTACAAGGTGCTCTACATCACCATCGAGATGCGTCATGCGCCGTTCTTCGGCTGGATCCAGGATCTGGCCGCGCCCGATCCGACATCGCTGTTCAACCTGTTCGGCCTCATTCCGATCACGCTGCCGCATATGCTGATGATCGGCGTATGGCCGCTGATCATGGGCGTCACCATGTTCCTGCAGATGCGCATGAACCCGACGCCGCCGGACCCGACGCAGGCGGCGATCTTCACCTGGATGCCTGTCATCTTTACCTTCATGATGGCGGGTTTCCCGGCCGGCCTGGTCATCTACTGGGCCTGGAACAACACGCTGTCGATCCTGCAGCAAGGCATCATCATGAAGCGCCAGGGCGCCAAGATCGAGCTGTGGGACAATCTGGTCGCGCTGTTCCGAAAGAAACCATCACCGGCCGAATAGAAGGCGCAGCGCTTTCTCCATCCTTCAAAGCCCCGCCTCGCGCGGGGCTTTTTCGTTCAAGCCGCTTTCGGCATCACGTTCCTGTGATCGGCGAAACTTGCGCCCCGCCGGCGGCGTGACTGCCTGTGCGTTTCCAAAGGCTATCAATTCCGATCAGCCCTCACCCGGAGGAAGACCATATGCGCTTGCCGTCATTCAGGACCTG
>NZ_RZQI01000582.1:0-3917 GCF_003998335.1 Mesorhizobium sp. M7A.F.Ca.CA.002.05.1.1
GTTCTCGATGCCGGCAAACGTGGTGTTCAAGCCGATGCCGAGCGCGATCGACGCGCCGACGCCGACGCTGCCCGAGCCGCTTCCGGCCCCGGAGGAGGTCGCCGTCGTTGTGGTTACAGTCGTGTTGATCGCCGTGAGCAGAACATTGCCGCCGGTCAATGTAACCGTCGCGGCGCCGCTTGCTGGCTGATCGGCATGGTCGAGACCAATCACGCCAAGCGTGTCGGTATCGGCGAAGCTCAGCGCGAACGAACCGGCCACGCCGATATCGCCGCCGCTGGCGCCGGAGGTCGACTCGGCGCCGAAACGATGCGTCACGTCACCGCCGACGTTCTTCATCTTGGCTTCGGCTTTCACCCCGTCGGCCGTAATGATGCTGCCAGCCCCGATCGACGCCTCGTTGCGCATCGTCGCGATATTGATCGCCACTGCGACACCGACAGCGGTGCCGCTGTCGCTCGTCTTTGCGGTGCCATCGGCTTTCGCCGTCGCGTCCATATTGTTGGACGATTGTAAATTGAGTTCACCGACGCCAGCGCCATCACCGGCAACAACCGTGCGCCCGTCATTGATCGACGCCACCGCCAGTGACGACGAGACATTGAGGGCAAGCGCTGCCGCGACGCTGACATCGCCGCCGCCGCTTCCACCTGAACTGTTGGCCGATTTGCTGGCGCTGTCGCCATCATTCGACTTGCTGTTGGCCAGACCGACTTCCTTGTCCCGTTGCTCGTCGGCCTTGGTGTTGCCGTCCTCGTCTTTCTCGGCGCCAGCGGCACTCGCAATCGACTCCGCCTTGCTGGAACCGTCATTGGCGGCCGACAGACTGATCGATCCGTTCGAACGAAGATTGCGGTTCGATGTCGAGAACGCACGGTTGTCCACGAAGGCAAGCGCGATCGCCGCGCCGATTGCCGTCGAGCCGATGGCATCCCCATCGGCCAGCGTCGTGCTCACGCCGTGATTGCTGGCGCTGGCCGACAAATTGCCGGTGATGTCGAGTTCGCCGCCGGAACCGATTGACGACTCGGTGTTGTTGTCGATGACGTCGATCGCCACCGCACCGCCGATGCCAACATCGCCGCCTTCCGCGCCCGCTTCTGCCTTGGTGGCAGCTGTATGGTTGCCGGTCGCAATCATGGTGATAGCGTCGCCGGCAACGATGGTCGCGTTGTCGCGGATCGACGCCGAGGTGGAATTGTCGACGATGGTCAGGGCGACCGAACCACCGATGCCGAGTTCGCCCGCGGCGCCGCTCGCGTCGTCGGGAACCGCATCGGTCACGACGTTGGTGGTGGAGTTGGCGGTGAGCGACAGATCCGCGCCATTCAGATTGATCGAGGCGTTTGCCGCGACGTCGGCGGAAGCCTCGGTGATGACGATATTGATGGCGAGCGAACCCGCGACCTGCGTCTTGGAGCCCTCGCCGGCGCCGGAAGTCGCCTGGGCGATGAAGCTGTCGCCGGCCGCAATCGTGGCGCTCAATGACACCGCGCTCGCCGACAGCGACGAGGCGCCGCCGAGATAGCTACGCGTCGTGACGTCGGCGATGCTCAGCGCTACTGCAACGCCGATGCCGGTAGCGCCGTTGGAGGAAGAGTTCGTGTTGGTGCCGTCCGCCGTCGCCGTCACCTTGTCCGTCGATTGCGCGGTCAGCGTGATCGCGCCACCGGATGTGAGGGTGGAGGCCTGAACGAAGGCTTCGGTGGTCGGCCGATAATCCGACACCGTCACCGCGCCGGCAAAGGTGATATCGCCGCTGCTGGTCGTCGCCTTGTCGGACGTGATGCCGTCCTTATTGGGGTCCTTCAGGCGCTCCTCGGATTCGTTGTCACCGCCCGCACTTTGGTCCGATCCGCCTGCCGTCGACTTGGCGATCGTCGTGATATTGCTGATCAGCGTTGCGCCGAGCGCGATCGAATTGGGTGTATCGCCGGCATTCGCGCCAATCGTCGAACCGCCCGAGACATTGGCGCGGGTCGTCGCATTGACTTCTGAAACCGCAACGCTTGCGCCCTTGCCGCCGCTACCGCCATCGGCCTCGGTGGTCATCGTCAAGTTGCTGGTTGCAGTCAGCGACACCGCGCCCGAGACGCTGAGCACGCTGCCCGCGAGCACTTCGGTGATCGCGTCGCTGACCAGAACGGTGACGGAAACCGCTGCATCCTTCTTTTCATCGTTGTCGGAACCGGCGTCGGACTCGTCCTTCGCGGTCAGCGTGACGGTTACGGTGCTCGACGCCGACAGGCTGGCCGCGGTCACATTGGTGCTGCTGAACTTGACCCGCGCTTCGGGCAGGATCGTCGCGATGACACCCGCGAGCGGCCCAACTTCGAAAGTCTCAGCCTCGACATTGGCGGTCGCGGTTGCAGTGAATTGAGCCGCGCCCGTCACGATGATCGTGGCGCCGCTCAGGTCGATGATCGCCTCCGGGGTCGCGAAATACGCGCCACCCGTGATTTTTCCATCGTCCGCCGCCGCTGCTGTCAGGGTCATCGAACTGGCGTTTATGGTGCTGGAAACGCTGATCTTCTCGGCATTGACGGTAACTGCGCCGGCAGTCAGCGTCCCGGAGATCGTCACCTCGTCCTTGCCGTCCTGGCCATTGATGATGAGTGCGGTTGAACCGAGGTTCACCGCATTGATCGTCAAGGTATCCTTTGAAAGAATCGGAATGCCCAGATCATCGCCGAGATTGATGGTCAGGCTGGTGCTGGGTTTGTTGAAAGTGATCGACTCGAATGTCGAAATAAGAGAATCCGACGACAGCGTCAGCGTCGCGCCATTGTCGGTCAGAGTCGCTTCATCGTCGGCATTGCTGGTTGTGATGACCCGGTCCGCGACGACACTGTTGTCGATGATCGGTTCGAGCCCGTCATAGCGGAGCACGACACCGTCACGCGTGATTGTGCCCGACGTCTGGCCAGTAGCTGCATACTTCACCGAGGCGAAGGTGCCGCCGTCGAGAACCATGCTGTCGAAGCCAGCGTCGCCGCCAGCCATGACGCCACTCAATCTTCCGGCCGCACCAACAAAAAAGGTGTCCTCGTTGCCAGCGGAACCGATCAGGTTCTCGACCGTAACGAAGGACACCCCAGCAACATCACCTGAACCCTCGCCAGTGAGATGCCAGTCGGTGTCCCGCGGGGGGCCGACCACGGCGTCGCTGCCGGCGCCGCCGCTCAACACCACCCTGCCAGCCAAAGCAGGGTCGATCTCGCGCAGCACAAAGCTGTCGTCGCCCGCGCCCGCGTCAACGGTCAGCGAGACCGCCGGAGTTGCGAACTTGTAGGCGATCAAATTGTTAAATGTTCCAGCGTCAAGCACCGACAGACCGTCATTGGAATCATCTGAACTGCCGATGCGGATCACCCGCGCTTGCCCGGAAGTGTCGGCATAAATGCGCTGGCTGGCCGTCGTATCGTCCTCGACCGCGCCGACGTTTGCCAGGCCAATGCTATGGGTCAACGCTCCGGCTTGCGCGGTAATGCTACCTGACAGGCCGGTGTCGGTCGCCAGCCGCACGGCGTCGAAGCTGCCGCCGGTCATGGCAAGCGTGTCGTTGCCGGCACCACCGTCGAAGCGCACGTCGAGCGCCGCCAGGAAGTTTTCGCCGAAGTCGATGGTGAGTTTGTCGTCGGCGTCGGTGCCGCGCACCACGATATAGTCGATCTGCTGCACGTTGCGCTGGTCGATCAGCGTGTCCGACTTGTTGTCATAGATCTGGATCGCCTGGATCAGATTGTCATAGCGCAGCGAATAGTCGGCGCCGGCCAAGTCGTTCATGTCGACTGCGAAAGGCAAGATGTCGGCCGACAGCAGATAACGCGGTTCAAGCGCTTCAAGTGCCAGGTTCGGCAAATCTGATGTCTTGCTGGGCCGTCGGGCTCGCCCCGGCGAGCGCCGCAACAGCGAAC
>NZ_RZQI01000583.1:0-3915 GCF_003998335.1 Mesorhizobium sp. M7A.F.Ca.CA.002.05.1.1
ATCGTAATAGACGCGCATTTTGTCTTCCTTCCCGTTTTATGAATCAGAGGCCCTGCGGCCCGGTTTTTGCTCCGAAAAGAGCGAGAAACTGCTGCGTCGCGCGCGCGGCATCGCCGCCGATCGCCGCCTCAGTCAATTTCAGCCGGTCGCCAAGCAGCAGACGGATCTGCACGTCGCGGGCGACCAGCCCGAAAAAGGTGCGGAACGCCGTCTCGGCATCCGCGAAATCCAAAAGTCCGGTCCGTCGGCCGGCCTCAAGCACCGGCTTCAACCGTTTGGCCAATGCGAAGCGGCCGTTCTCAAGCACCACGGCGCCGAGATTGTCCTTGCCCGAACCGGCATGGCTGACCGCCACCCGGTTGAGCGCGATCGAGGTGTCACTGGAGATCACCTTGAGCCAGTCCGAGGCGAAGCGTTCGAGACTTGCGGTCAGGGAGGCAAGATCGAGCCCCTTGCCGTCAACCGGCGCCACCCGCACTTTCGAGGCCTGCCACTGCACCGTCGCCGTCAGCAGCCCGTCACGGTCGCCGAACCATTTGTAGAGCGTTTCCTTGGAGCAGCTGGCGCGGCGCGCCACGGCGGTCATGGTCAGATGATCGCCCTCCTCGACCAGCAGCCGCAACGCCGCGTCGAGCACGGCCTTCTGCCGTTCTGTCAGCGCTTCGCTGGTGTCGATGTCGGGCACGCTGTGCAACACGCTCTTCTCTCGAAAGGTCGGGCCACCGGTCATTCCGGTATGCCGTACCGTACGTTACGGTTCGGCATATTGCGCAATCCGAGGCCGCGCGCAAGAGGGCGGGCGCAAAATATCTGCAAGTGATGCGTTGCCGCGCGACAAGCCTCGCTAATCGGAGGCTGGCGGATGGCGCAATCGTCCAAGCAGTGCGGAGACCCTGGTCAATTCATCCGCCGACAGTTTGGCGCCAACCAGTTCGGTGATCGACCGTCCGTAGACAGCCCACATCTGGCGGCGTGTCTCGCGGCCCTTGGCGGTGATGCGGATGGTCTGGCCACGACCATCATCGGCCACCGTCAGTTTCTCGACGAGCCCATCGGCCTCGAGCCGGGCCAGCAGCCGCGAAATGTTGTATTGCGCGAACAGAGTGCGCTCGATGAGCTGGAACGGCCGCAGCCCGCCCTCGCTCGCCTCAGCGAGCTCATGCAGCACGTCGTACCAGGCAAGCGGCGGCAGGCCGGCGGCCTTCAACGCTTCTTCAGCGCTTTCCATCAGTTGGCGCGAAACGCGCATCAGGCGAGCCCAGGCCTTGATGGCTTCTGGCGAAGGCGTGGCTTTCTCGGTCATGGCCAAGCATAGGCAGTAGATGCATCTGCATCAAGCTTGACGATCGATGCATGTGCATCTATATAGATGCAAATGCATTAACCTTGGAAACCTCATGGCACACAAGCTCATCCTCGTCAGCCATCACCTCTGCCCCTATGTGCAGCGCGCCGCGATTTCGCTGGCCGAAAAGGGCGTGCCGTTCGAGCGCATCGATATCGACCTGGCCAACAAACCGGATTGGTTCAAAGCGATCTCGCCGCTCGGCAAGGTGCCGCTGCTGCGCGTACAGCGAAATGGCGAGGAAACGGTGATCTTCGAATCGGCCGTCATCCTCGAATTCCTTGAAGAGACGCAAGCCAATCCCCTCCACCCTGCCGACCCCTATGCCCGCGCCCGTCATCGCGCCTGGATCGAGTTCGGTTCGGCAACCCTCAACGCCATCGGCCGGTTCTATTCAGCCTCGACCGAAGCTGGCTTCCTGGCCGAATCCAGCGCGCTGTCCGCCATGTTCGATCGCCTCGAAGCCGAGCTGGCGGACGAGCCCGGCGGACCCTGGTTCGCCAGCAGGCACTTTTCGCTGGTCGACGCCGTTTACGGTCCGGTCTTCCGCTACCTCGATGTCTTCGACCGCATCGGTGATTTCGGCATTCTGGACGGCAAACCGCTCGTCCGAGCCTGGCGCAAAGCGTTGAGTGAGCGCCCGTCGATCAGGCAAGCCGTGGCGCCGGACTATCCGCAGCGCCTGCATGCTTTTCTGCAAGCGAAGGGATCGCACCTTTCAGGCCTCATCCGGCAAAACGACCCGGCCACCGCGCTTCGGTCAGCCCGATCCGCTTGAACGGATCGATCGCGGGCAAGCGTTGGCTCGCGGCCGTCAGTTTTCGAACATGACGAAGGCGGCCCATACCCGAGGGTCCTGCGCGCCTGATATCTCGCCGTCGCGGGCATCGCGACGGGCCTGGCGCAGCGCTTCCGGATAAGTCCGCCCGGCGGCGAGATGGCCGTAGAAGCTCACCATGAAGGCAGCGGTTCCCGCATCGTCCACAGGCCAAAGGGTTAGCAACGAGCGCTTCGCACCGGCAATGTTGATTGCCGTCGGCAGGCCGCGCAAACCGCCGACGAATGTCTCCTGGCCACGGGCCGTCTCGCAGGCGGAGAGCACAAGCAGGTCGAGGTTCGACAAATCCCACATCATCAGCTCCATGCCATAGAGCCGGCCGTCATCATCATCGCGCTTCATCGATTGCCGGTTTCCCGACCGGGACAGCACGACCTCACTCTGCCACAGCGCATTCACGGCACCGACGCCGCCCTCTTTCTCGTCGCGGTAGGCACCATGTGTGGCCAGATGCGCGACCGTGGCCTGCTCGATGTCCTTGCGCAGCGCCCGTTCGCCGGCAGCCGTTCCGGTAAGGGTCTCGACCGAATAATGATCGCCGCGCAGGATCGAGGCGATCGCGTCGACCTCCTTGCGGGTACCCGGTAGCGGCTCGGCACCCTTCTCCGCACCCCGTGCGTAATCCAGGCCGCCGGCCAGCAAGGCCTTGCCGGACTTGGGAAAACTCTGATCGATGCCTGCGTTCAACAGCGATTCCGGCCGGGTCAGCATGCGCACCAGGAAGCGATCATCGAGCGACGCGCCCTTGCTGTCCTGCAGCAAGGGGAATGGCACCGAAAACAGCTTGCCGTCCGGCACCACGAAAAGCGTGTCGGCGCCGCCAAGCGACGGCTCCAGAGGTGCGATCAGACCGGCGTAAAGCCCTGTGAATGTCGCGTTCAGATCGACCAGGGTCACAGCGCCACGCTCCTGCGCGGAGCGGGTCGACCTGAGGTTTGCCATGCGGGTTTCCCGGGCGGCTGGGATGAGCCGGCGCGGATCGCCGAGGTCATAGAGCGACGGCTGCTGGTCCTTGCGCGTGACGATCGCGTAGAGCCGTTCGTCTTCCAGCGGATCGGCGCTCTCGCGGTCCGCCCGCCACTTGCGAGTGATGAAATAATCGATCAGCGCCTCGTTGGGCTGCAGCAGCGTGTTTGCGGATGGCAGTGGCTTGTCCACCACGCTTTGGTCGAATCTGTACTTCGTCGTAACTCTCGTGATCGCCTTTTCGTACGCCGCCTGAGCCTGGTCGGGCTGTACCGCACCTGGATCGTCGGCACTGTCGCCACTGGAAGCAGCCTCCTGGTAGGCCAGGGACAGCCGTATCCCGGCCTGGATCAAATGCCGTGTCTCCATATCGTTCGGATCGATCAAACGCGACAGTCTGCGCAACTGATCCCGTTTGTCGTTTTCGAGTGTCGGCCAGCGACGCACCGCTTCAGCGAATGCCGGCACTGCCGATGCGTTGTTTTTTGCCAGCCGCGCATAGTCGTAGAGCATGTCATCGGCCAAGGCGCGGCTGGCTTCAGCGACGACCGGGTTGGCGGCCGTGCTCACCTGGAACCAATTCCAACGCAACATGTCATCGTTGAGAGCCGCAAAATCGGTGGCTGCAGCCTCGGGATTCGACTTCGCCTTGAGGTTGGCCATGGCCTGCCGCGCGGCAAAGGTCAGCGGGTGCACCGAGCCGTATGTCGATCCGGCGATGCTATAGGCCCGATCGAGTTGGTTCATGCTGTTTTCGGTATCGCCC
>NZ_RZQI01000584.1:0-3898 GCF_003998335.1 Mesorhizobium sp. M7A.F.Ca.CA.002.05.1.1
CAGACGAACAGTTCAGCCTCGTTGCCGGCCGCCAGTGTCTTGCGGAAGAAATTGAAGGCGCCGCGGATCTTGTAGGAGCGGACCGGCGACAGGTCCTCGCGCTTCAACAGCACCCGCGCGCCGGTCTTTTTCGACAGATAATCGTTTTCCTGCAGCGGCGTTTCAGGGAAGATCTGGCGGATCGCGGCGGCAGCGGCAGCAACGCGGGAAGAGAAACTGTTCATCGGAAACCACCCTTGGGAAAGCCACCTTGTGTTGCACGCTGTCCGCGGACCTCTATCATTGATCGGGTCGCGCACGTTCGGTTGTTGAGCGCCGGGACAAGGTGCGGCGCGAGCCAGCCTATTGCATATCCGGCTACGTGGCGCCATCGTCCATCATGTGCGTCGTTCCGAGCGGAAATTTTGCGGAATATTTTCAGTTACTTGTGGGTACATTCTCATGCCCCTGGCATCAGGCGGCTTAAAATCGCTATCTCTGCGGGAATTGGAAGGCCGGCGGCGACGCCGCCATTTTGGCTTTCGCGCAACACTGCGATGGCCGTAGCGGGGCGCCGATCACATTTCGACTGGACATGACTTAGTTCTGCCGCACTCTGCCTGTCCGGGAGGTATCGTGAGGATAGACAGGCCTTTCGGCCGGAGTTGGAAATTCAGGCGTGCCTTTGAAGAAGATTTTTATCGTTGTCCTGGCCTTGCTCGTCGCCGGCTGCGCCGGCCAGCAAACACAGGAATTGCTGGGCAGCGCCATGGTGTCCGCGCCGGTGACGGAGATCGCCGGCAACCACTCGATCTTCATCGCCACGACGCGCAAGAAATCCGACGATCCCAACAAGGTTTTCGACGGCGAACGCTCGGCGACGCTGAACTATGCCCGCGTCAACGTCACCGTTCCGGGGCTTCACAAGACCGGCCAGATCGAGCGCCGCTCGCGCGGCAAGTCGGATGACCCGGCCAAATATTTCATGGCTTCCGAGGTCGTCGGCTACGACACGCAGCCGAAATTCTCCAGCGCGCTCAATGCCGACATCGCGGCGCGTGGCGGCCGCGTCATGGTCTTCGTGCATGGCTACAACACCGGCTTCGATGCCGCCGTCTATCGCCTCACCCAGATCGTCCATGATTCCGGCTATCCCGGCACGCCCGTGCTGTTTTCCTGGGCATCGGGTGCCAGGACCACCGACTACGTCTATGACAAGGAAAGCGCCAGCGCTGCCCGCGACCAGTTGGAGGTGACGCTCAGGATGCTGGAGCAGTCCGGCGCGCGGCGCATCGACATCGTCGCGCATTCGCTCGGAACCTGGGTCACCATGGAAACGCTGCGGCAGATGGCCATCACCGGCGACCGCGATCTCGGCGGCAAGCTCGGCGACGTGGTGCTGGCTTCGCCCGACATCGATGTCGACGTGTTCAAGAGCCAGATGCGGCGCTATGGCAAGCCCGACAAGCCGTTCATCCTGCTGTTGTCGGACGACGACCGCGCGCTGCGGCTCTCCGGCCTGATCGCCGGATCCCGGCCGCGCGTCGGCGACTACAAGGATGCCGCCGATCTCGCCTCCTATGGCGTGTCGGTCGTCGACCTGTCCAAGGTCAAGGGATCGGACAGCTTCAACCATACGAAGTTCGCCGACAATCCGACGCTGGTGAAGATGATCGGCCAGCGGCTGCGCGAGGATGACGGCTTTGCCAGCGACCGTGACGTGACAGACCGCATCAGCCTGCTTGGCCAATAGGTGCGGTCCCGCGGTTTTCGCCGTGCCTGCCCGGCATCGCGGACGTGTGGATTCACTTTGAACTGGACCGCGCCGGTCTCTGGCCTTATCGGAATAGCCAGCGACGTCACGCGTTTGACGTCCCCCTTGGCGGGAGCCGGCGTATGACCATGCGTTCGAAGAGCTACCTCGTCGTTGCATTGGCGCTCGCTGTCACCGGCTGCGCCGGCGGCAAAACGCACGACCTGCTCAACAAGACGACGGTCACGGTGCCCGCTTCCGACATCGCGGCCACGCATGAAATCTTCGTCGCCACCACCCGCCAGAGGGCAACCAAGGACCCGCGACAGGTGTTCGACGGCGATCGCTCGCTGACCACCAGCTTTGCCCGTGTCGACGTCACCGTCCCGAAAAACCATCAGGTCGGCGCCATCGAGCGGGCCAAGGGATCGGCAAACAGCAACCCGGCCAAGGATTTCACCGCCAAGGACGTCACCTTCTATGAAGGCGCGCCGCAGTTCGCCAAGGCGGTCGGCGCCGACATCGCCATGCGCGGCGACCGTGCGCTGGTTTTCGTGCACGGCTTCAACAACGGCTTCGATGACGGCATCTACCGGCTGACGCAGATCGCGCACGACACGAAATATCCCGGCACGCCGGTGCTGTTCTCATGGGCTTCGAGCGGCAAGACCACGGGTTACATCTACGACAAGGAAAGCGCCAACGCAGCGCGCGACGACCTCGAGGCGACCCTCAGGATGCTGGCCAAGACCAAGGTCAAGAGCATCGACATCATCGCCCATTCGATGGGGACCTGGGTGACCATGGAGGCTCTGCGCCAGCTTGCCATCACCGGCGATCGCGATCTCGACGACAAACTCGGTTACGTCATCCTGGCCTCGCCCGACATCGATGTCGACGTGTTCAAGAAACAGATGATCCGTTACGGCAAACCCGACAAGCCATTCGCCATCCTGCTCTCGGCGGATGACCGGGCTCTCAAGCTGTCCTCCCTGATCTCGGGCGATAAGCCGCGCGTCGGCGATTACGGCGATGCGGCCGACCTCGCCAGCTATGGCGTGTCGGTGGTCGACCTTTCCCAGGCCAAGGGCGGTGACCGCCTCAACCACGCCAAATTCGCCGACAACCCAATGCTGGTGCAACTGCTGGGCGATCGGCTGCGGGCGCCTGCCGGCCTTGCCTCGGACGAGCCCGTCCCGACTCAGCTCAACAATCTCGGCCAGGGCCTCGGCAAGGCCGTCGGCTCGGTCGCGGAAATCGTCATCACCACGCCGTTCAAGGTGCTGACCATCGCCACCGGCGGGTAGCCGGGGGCAGCTTCCTGGTGGAGACCATCAGGTGTCGAAGTCGGCGCTGCCCCTCACCTGCCTGCCGGCATCCTCTCCCCGTATAGTGACGGGGAGAGGGGCGCTATTATCACCGGTTTCGCCAATGACCAGCATTGCAAGAAGAGGACAGTCGTTGCGGCCAGCCCCTTCTCCCCGTCAGTATATGGGGAGAAGTGCCCGGCAGGGCGATGAGGGGCGGCGCCGACGCTCGGCAAAGGTGAATTCGAACCTGAAGCGATTGCCCGCCGGGCATGGCCTGAATATCAACAATCCTAGACGAACAGATCGACCTTCTGGAACGTCGTCACGTCGATCAGGCCGACATCGGAAATCCTGAGTTCGGGAATGACGACCAGCGCCAGCAGCGAGTGCTGCATGTAGGCGTTGTTCAGCGAACAGCCCATCTTGCGCATCGCCTCGGTGAGCTTCTCTGCCTTGGCCGCGACGATCTCGGCCCGCTCGTCCGACATCAGCCCGGCGATCGGCATTTCGACCAGCGCCAGTTCCTTGCCCTTGGAGAACAGCACGACGCCGCCGCCGACTTCGCCCAGGCGGTTTACGGCCAGCGCCATGTCCTGCTTGTTGGTGCCGACGCAGATGATGTGGTGGGCGTCATGCGCCACGCTGGACGCCATGGCGCAGTCGCCCACATAGCCGAAGCCGGAAACGAAGGCGTTGGTGACGCCGCCCGTGCCCCGGTGGCGCTCGACCAGCGCGATCTGGCAGATGTCGTTGCGGCGGTCCATGGCGACCAGCCCGTCCTCGACCGGCAGATCGGCCTCAAGCGCGCGCGTCGGCGCCTGGTTCTCGATAACGCCGATGACACGCACCCGCACCT
>NZ_RZQI01000585.1:0-3897 GCF_003998335.1 Mesorhizobium sp. M7A.F.Ca.CA.002.05.1.1
CACCGACGGTGAGCACGATCACGGCCAGGATGAGCACCGGCATGCGACGAACAAGCCCTGCGATGCGCGCAGCCGAAGCCACTCGTTTCCTCCATCCCTTGGCGCAGCAAATGCCGCGCCAACCAGATTGCTACAGTGTCCTTTGCGCGCCCGAAAGGCCGCGCGGCACCGCAGGCGGCTCTATTTCTGCCGGAGCCACTTCAGCACTTCCATGCTCGGGTAACCGTCCTGGGTCAAGCCGGCCTTGGCCTGGAAGGCCAAGATGGCTGATTTCGAGCCGTCGCCGATCTTGCCGTCGAACTTGCCGTCATAAAGGCCATGTTGGGAAAGCCGCTGCTGCAGCTCCTGCCTTTCCTCGAAAGTGAGCTTGGTGAAAGGCCGCTTCCAGTCTTGCACGAGACCGCTGGAGCCGGCGATTTCGTCGGCAAGAAGGCCGACGGCCAGCGCATATTTGTCGGCGTTATTGTAGGCTTTGATGACCGTGAAATTCTTGATCATCAGGAAGGCCGGCCCGTTGCGGCCGTCCGGCACCTTCAGCGTCGCCTTGTCGGAGCCGTTCTTGAACGGCTTGCCGTTGGCCCTGACCACGCCGAGCGCCTGCCATTGCGACAGTGTTTTCGAGCCGCCGGGAAGCTTTCCAGCGGGCAAAGCAACCTCATAGCCCCAGGTCTTGCCGGCCTGCCAGCCATTCTTCTTCAACAAATTGGCTGATGTCGCCAGCGCATCGGGGATCGAATTCCAGATGTCGCGTTTGCCATTGCCGTCCATGTCGACGGCATAGTGCAGATAGCTGGTCGGGATGAACTGGGTATGGCCCATGGCGCCGGCCCAGGATCCGCTCAGATGGCTTTCGTCGATATCGCCGGTCTGCAGGATCTTCAGCGCGGCGATCAGCTGGGTGCGAGCGAATTTCGCCCGCTTCGGATCGGCATAGGCCAAGGTCGCCAGCGAGCGCACGACATTGCGCATGACGTCGTCGCGCTTGAGGATCTCGCCATAGTTCGATTCCATCGACCAGATGGCCAGCAGGATGTAACGGTTGACACCGAACCTGGCCTCGATCCGGTCCAGCCACGGCTTCCATTTCCTGGCCATCTGCTGGCCGACGGCGACCGACTGGTCATGGACGCGATTGTCGAAATAGTCCCAGGCGGGGGCCGTGAATTCAGGCTGCGTACGCGCCTTCTCCAGCACCACCGGATCGATATCCCTGATGTTCCTGAAGGCCTGGTCGTAGAGGGCGCCGGAAACGCCGCTCTGCACGGCGGTGGCGCGGAAGCCGGCGACCCACTGCCGGAAACCGGCATCGGCGAAAGCGGGGCCAGGCATCAGCAGAGCGAGCGATAGGCTGGCTGCCGCCATGACGCTGGTAAAAATTTTTGCGGCATTGCGAACGGACATCTTTTCCTCCTTCTCTGTCTCAGGAAAGACCATTCATCGCCGAACCAGGTTAGGAATTAGTTTACCATAGGCGCCACCGGGAACGAAAAGACGCTTCGAAGCTTTACCGGTGGACATTCCTCTCAGTTGCCCAGTAGTCCCGAATTCCGGCGTGAAAATGTCTTGGAACGGGGATTGCGGAGCTGGCCCTCAAACGGATAATTGAAAGCATGAAGAGAGTTCGCAAGGCAGTCTTCCCGGTCGCCGGTCTCGGCACACGGTTTCTCCCGGCCACCAAGGCTGTCCCCAAGGAAATGCTGACCGTCGTCGACCGGCCGGTGATCCAGTATGTGGTGGATGAGGCACGCGAGGCCGGCATCGAGCATTTCATCTTCGTCACCGGCCGCAACAAGGCCGTCATCGAGGACCATTTCGACATCCAGTTCGAACTCTATGACACGCTGGCCCAGCGCGGCAAGGACGACCAGCTCGCCCGCCTGCAACGGCTGCAGCCGGCGCCGGGGCAGACCAGTTTCACACGCCAGCAGGTGCCGATGGGACTTGGCCATGCCGTCTGGTGCGCCCGTGAGCTCGTCGGCGACGAGCCCTTCGCGCTGTTGCTGCCCGACATGATCATGCAGTCGGAGAAGAGCTGCACGAAGGCAATGGTCGAGCTCTACGAGGAGACCGGCAACAACATCATCGCGGTGCAGGAATGCGCTCCCGCCGAAACCCACAAATACGGCATCGTCGGCCGCGGCGAGGACACGCATCACGGTTTCCGCATCACCGAGATGGTGGAAAAGCCGAAGGCCGGCACCGCGCCGTCCAATCTTTACATCAACGGCCGCTACATCCTGCAGCCGGAGATCTTCAAGATCCTTGAAGGCCAGGAAAAAGGCGCCGGCAACGAGATCCAGCTCACCGACGCCATGCTGAAGCTGGAAAAGCAGCAGCCTTTCTACGGCTACCACTATCGAGGCCGCACGTTCGACTGCGGATCGCCGGAAGGCTTCGTCGAGGCCAATGTCGCCTTCGCGCTGTGGCGCAGCGACATGAACGAGAACATGGCCGGTGTGATCCGCACGCTTCTCGATGAGATGAAGCCATCCGAGCGCCGCGGCGCCGCATCTTAAGTCGATGTCGATGTTCAGCCGGTCCGCGGAAGGGCCGGTCTGATCTCAACGCACGTTTGGCACGCAAGTCCTCAGCGCTGCACTTTCACGCCGAGGAAGATGCTGTTGGCGGTGTAGTCCCGGCCCGGCAGATTGCTGGTCAGCTTCTCGGTCCTCACCCTTGTGGTGAGGCCGGCGTAGCGGTTCAGCCACCAGGTCAGTCCGGCCTCGGCGCTCAACACCCTGTCATGGCCATCGATGCCGATGTAATCACGCCAGTCGAGGCCCAGAGCCGCATTGGCGGTGAGGTTGGCGCGGATCTGGCGTTCGCCGGTCAGGCGACCGGAATAGAGGATGTCGCCGCTTTCGCCCGATGTGGTCGTGGGCTCGACGGTGGTCCGCCCGGTCAGGCCGATCGTGGTGCCGCGCTCCGGTGACCATTTGAGGTCGGCGTTGACGGTGGCACCCGAGATCGCATCAAGGTTTTTGTCGTCGATCGCTTCCCTGAGCCAGCCGGCCGAGAATTCGCCCGACAGCTTCTCGCCCATGTCGAGTGCAAGGCCAGCGCGGGCGCCGAGCCGCGTCGACGAGCGCTCGAACCCTTCATTGTCGATGCGTTGATCATAGGTCCGGCGGCCGACCTCGATTTCAGTGAACGGGGTCAGGGCAGGGGAGATCTCGTAGCCGGTGCGCAACGTCGCCGTGTAGAGTGTGGAGTCCTGATCCTTCTGCGACAGCGAGGTGCCGTCCGAGAGCTTGGCGTCGCCGTAAAAATCGTGCGAGACCGCGCCGGTTAGCGTGTACTGCATCTTGCCGAGATGCTTTTCGACGGCGAGGCTGCCATCGATGGTCTGCCGCAGCGGCTGCTTGCTGACGCCGGCAATGGCGTCCGGTGATGATGCCGATTCCGGCACGGCCTCGTAGCCGAGCTTGGCGATGGCTCGCAACTCATTGTCGAGGTCGACATTGAGCTGGCCTTCGATGCGCCCTTGCGCGTCGTGAACCGGGTAACCCGACACGGTCTCGCGAAAAAGGCCATAGCCGTCGATCGTGGCTGAGTTCTCGCGCCAGTCGGAGGCGGCGGAAAAGCGCAGCGCTGTCTCGGACAGCAGCGCCGACGTGCCGGCACTGCTCGAATCGCCGTTCGAGGTGGCGGTCAGGCCCTGTTCGATCGTCGGCCGGATGACGAAGGAGCCCCATTTGACGCCGGTGGCGGCAAACGGATCATCCTCCAGCTTCTTTTTCTGGCCTTCGATGGCGTCAGTGCGCTCCGCGCCTGGGTCGAGCTTCTGCCTGTCGGCACTGTCGATGGTGAGGGCGCGGCGGTTGGCCGTGTCCGCATCGGTGTCTTCACCATCGGTGGCGTCCGTCGTGGAGGCGGTGATGTCGGAGGGGCCGGCCG
>NZ_RZQI01000586.1:0-3884 GCF_003998335.1 Mesorhizobium sp. M7A.F.Ca.CA.002.05.1.1
GATATGCCCCCCAGCGTCCTTGAATGATCCAGACGGATGCGTCCGTTCTGAAGGCTGTTACTTCCTCATCCACTGACAGCGGAAAGGAAGCCAGCTCGGAAAAATACATCGCGGCGAAAATCGCAAAGAGATTAATGGCTGGTCGTATTGTGCTCGGTCGCGTCAGCATGATCTGCGGAGTATCCATCGAGAAATCACGAAGTTGAGGATGGTCGTGATGGCAAGGGTGACAAAGAAGGCTGCTGCAGCATTTTGCAGAACGCTTTCAAGCGTTTTGAGGGCTGCTAGGCCGAGCACGAACACGACCGCAATCGACGCCCCGATTGCCAGTCGATCGGCGATGCCCGTGCGGCCGCCGGGAAAGACGCGATCGGGATAGAACACCATTACGAACACAAGTCCTGTCAGCCAAGCGAGCGCGTAAGACAAACTTGAGGGCAGGACGACAAGGCCGGCAAAATAGACAAGGCTGGTCAGGGCGGTATTTAGTCCGCCGGCGACAAGAAACCGGACGGCGTCTCCGCCAATGCGATCAGCGGTCATCCTGCCTGACCGTATCCAGGAAATCCGCATAGTCCCTGATGTAATCGCCAGCATCATAGTTGTGCGAAGCCATGACCAGCAATGCTGTATCGGGTTGGAATTTATACTGAATTCCCCAAATGCCGGGCGGAATGTAGAGGCCGATCGAGGGTTCGGTCAACGAAACCTCTTTTCTCTCATGGCCGTCGTCAACGACAACGGACAGGCGGCCATGGGCCGCGATCAGGAATTGATGGCACTCGCGATGCGCATGCTCACCCCTGACCTTGTCGGAGGGAACGCCATAAACCAGAAAGGACCGGGCCGGCTTAAACGGTAGGTTTGCACCGAATTCGAGCGGGGCGAGTTCGCCTCGCAGATCGCTAAAATGCGGCAGCCGCCAGAGCTCGGTACCACCCACCCCAAGCGACATTTTCTCGCCCACTGCGCCGGGGAAGGTTTGCGTCAAGGCTGGCACGATCTTCGGGCCGGTCTGGTAGCCGATGATGACTGCGGGATTTCCG
The DNA here is from genome assembly GCF_003998335.1 of Mesorhizobium sp. M7A.F.Ca.CA.002.05.1.1. NCBI lineage: Bacteria > Pseudomonadati > Pseudomonadota > Alphaproteobacteria > Hyphomicrobiales > Phyllobacteriaceae > Mesorhizobium > Mesorhizobium sp. M7A.F.Ca.CA.002.05.1.1. Next base: position 1,047 of record NZ_RZQI01000586.1, read on the forward strand.
ACCACGACGGCGTTGGCAGGGACGCTCTTGGTCACCACGGCGCCGGCGCCGACCATCGCCTGGCGGCCGACGACAATGCCCGGCAGGATTGTGGCATTGGCGCCGATGGAAGCGCCGTCCTCGATCGTGGTCAGCAGAAACGCCTCGGGATATCCCTTGGAGCGTGGGAAGCGATCATTGGTGAAGGTCGCATTCGGGCCGACAAACACACGATTGCCCAGGCGCACCCCGTCCCACAGTTGGACGCCGCTCTTGACAGTCACGTCATCGCCGACGATCACGTCGTTCTCGATGAAGACGTGATCGCAGATGTTGCAGTTCGAGCCGAGCACGGCCCCAGGCAGCACGTGAGCGAAGGCCCAAATACGCGTTCCGTCGCCGACATGGGAGCTTTCGCAGATACCCCGTTCGTGCACGAAAAATGGCTTGGCGTTCATTTCGCTGTTCCGTCAACGACGCGGCTGATGATCCGAAGTGGGCGCGATTTGGTGTTTTCAACTGCCCGCCAGAGATAGCAACCAAGAATCCCTTGGACTAGAAGACTGGCCGAACCGAAGCCCGTGATCAGCAGCACCAGTGTCGTATAGCCAGCGGGGTCTATATTGCCAAGTAGCCGTGCAATCACGGTAACGACTGCAAATAGGAGACTTAGCGCACAGCCGGCAAATCCTACCCAGAGGGTGAGCATTATCGGAAAATCAGAGAACGAGAAAATGCTGTCCATCATGTATCGGAACCGCCGTGCCATGCCCCAGGCGCTTGTTCCGTGCTTTCGTTCGCGCCGCCGATAAGGCACGAATTCCCGCCTGAAGCCGACCCAGAAAAGTTGTATGACAAGCGAGCTGTTCGGCTCCTCGATCGAGAGGATCGCTTCCAGAACCTGACGGTTGCAGGCGAAGATATCCACTCCGCCACTCGGCATGCTGGGCAGGACGAGCCTGCGGTAGGCCGACCAGAAAGCCCTCGACAGAAATTTGGTCAAGGGCGGATCGCTACGCCCGGTTCGCTGCCCAAACACGACGTCAGCCTCGTCCTTTTCCAGCTTCGAAAAGAATTCGACGATCAGTTCAGGCGGCTCCTGCAGGTCGGCGGCCATCGCAGCGACCTGGTCACCCGAAGCGTGTTCGAGCCCGGTTCGAATAGCAGTGAACGAACCAAAGTTCCGGCTATGGAAGATGATCTTGTAATCATAGCCCGAGCCTTTCAATTCCTTGATCAGCAGCGGGCCGGATTCGTCCGGCGACCCGTCGACGACGAAGACGAACTCGATGTCGCTATGATATCTGGAGTGGAAATCGGCGACTGCGCCCAGGAGGGAAGGGATGTTCGCCTGATTTCGATAGATCGGGAAAACGATCGAGCGTGTTGTCACATTGTCTCCCATTCGCGGAGGGCCAGGCAAACCCGCTCTACCTCGTCGTCCCTCATATCGGGATAGCAGGGGACCGAACAGAGACGGCTGACGCTGGCCCTCGATACGGTGAGATTTTCGCTCCCCATCATCGGTAAGTCCGCCCAGCCGACCTGGTCGCAATCCAGCACAGGGTAGTGTATGTCAGTGTCGATGCCGCGCTCTTTCATGAACGCCCTGAAGGCGTCCCGGTCGTCGCAAAGCGCGACCGCGAGGTGCGCGACAGCGCCTTCGCCACCTTCCAGGAACTGGAATCGACGCCCGGCAACCGACTTGTACTGGTCTAGGATGCCACGCCGCTGCTGGTTGCGTCTATCCACATCGCCCAGCAAAACGTCCAGTATCGCGGCTTGAACTTCATCCATGCGGGAGTTGCGGCCGTTGGGCACGCCGACATGATATTTTGAACTCCAGCCATATTGTTGCAGTTGCCGTACATGCGCGGCGGTTGCCGTGTCGGAGGTAAGAACAGCGCCGCCGTCCCCCATGGCTCCGAGATTTTTGGTTGGGTAAAAGCTGAACGTGGAGATATCCCCCAGCGAGCCTGCAACGTCGCTTCCGATTCTCGCCCCGTGCGCCTGCGCGCAATCTTCCACGATTGGAATGTGCGAGAGGCCAGCCTGCTCAAGTCCGTCCCGGATGGCGCGGACATCAACGACGCCACCATAGAGGTGGGTGGCGACGATCGCAGCGGTGTCTGCGCTGGCTGCTTTCAGTACCGATTGAAGGGCTATGAGTTGGCTGGCTGGTTCGATATCGACATAGTGCGGAACGAGATCATTCTGCCAGCAGGCACAACTGGCATAGCCCCCCGCATTGGCGGCGACGATCACCTCGCGCCCGTCGTAGCGCTTGGTCACTGCGGCCAATGCAAGTTCGAGCGCATCCGTCCCGTTGGCCACGAGAACGCATTCCGAAACACCTATGAATCTGGAAAAATTTGCCGCAAACCTTTTGCCGATAGCGCCATTGAGCCACCATCCCGAACGTAGCGTGTTCACTACCTCACTCTCGATTTCGACCTGGTAGCGCTGATACAGGCGCTTCAGATCATTCATCGGAACAGATTCTTGTCTCGTCATCGGTAACTCAACGGCTCGAGCGCAATTCATTTTAGTAACGTCCGCAGGGCGCAACGTTGGCATACTCAACTACAGCAGGTGCGACGAATTGGAATCTGAACTGCGAGCAAATAGTATCCGGGAAGAGTACCTTTAAGACTTAGCTCGCGTTCCAGCCCTCTTTGCAGGTTTCGTCGTGAAGGCTTCGACCCTTCCGTTCTTAAGCGTCATTCTTTTCGTACATACGCTTTCGAGCAGGCTCTCATTGTGGGTCGCCAGGACGATGATGCCTGCCTTCTCTGCCAGTTCATCCATGCGTCGTTTGGCTTTTTCCTGAAACGCGGCGTCGCCGGCGCCGATCCACTC
>NZ_RZQI01000587.1:0-3874 GCF_003998335.1 Mesorhizobium sp. M7A.F.Ca.CA.002.05.1.1
GCGCTGTTCATTGCGATCGGATGATTTGCGCTCGGTGTTTTCCGAACGGATCGCTTCCTTGCGCGAACGCCGTTCGCCGATGTCGGCGGCTGCGGCCTCGGCCACCGGCTGATCCTCGCGGACTGTTTCCGGTGCGGCATCTTCGCTGCGCTTGGCGTGGCGTTCGCGCGGTTTGCGCTCGCCGCTCTTTTCCCTGCCGCGGTCGTCGTCCTTGCGGCCGGCACGGCGCGGCGCGCCCTTGCCACGGCGCGGAGCATCGTCCTCGCCTTCGCTGGCAACCACCGTCGACAAGTCGCCGTCATGCCACTCGATCTTGTTGCCGATCAGACGTTCGATGGCATCGATGTATTTGGTGTCAGATTTGGTCGCGATGGTGAAGGATTTTCCGGAGCGTCCGGCGCGCCCGGTGCGGCCGATACGGTGGACATAGTCCTCGGCGTGGATCGGCACGTCATAGTTGAAGACATGGCTGACATCGGGAATGTCGAGGCCGCGCGCGGCAACGTCGGAAGCGACGAGGTAGCGCAGCTTGCCGTCGCGGAAATTGGCCAGCATCTGCATGCGCGCGCGCTGGTCCATGTCGCCATGCAGCGCACCGGCGTCGAAATCATGCTTCAGCAGCGAGCGGAACAGCTCCGACACTTCGACCTTGCGGTTGCAGAAGATGATGGCGTTCTTCAGTTCTGCGTCTTCGGCCTTGATCAAATTGCGCAGCGTCTCGCGCTTGTCCCATGGCTTGGAGCCTGATTTGACCAGCCGCTGGATGATGTTGGCGGCGGCGGATGCTGCCTTCGAAACCTCGACGCGGACCGGCGCGTGCAGGAACTTTTCGGTGAGCTTGGTGATTTCGGGCGGCATCGTCGCCGAAAAGAACAGCGTCTGCCTGGTGAACGGGATCATTTCGCAGATGCGCTCGATGTCGGGAATGAAGCCCATGTCGAGCATGCGGTCCGCTTCATCGATGACGAGGATCTCGACGCCGTTGAGCAACAGCTTGCCGCGCTCGCGGTGATCGAGCAGACGGCCGGGCGTCGCGATCAGCACGTCGGCGCCACGCTCCAGCTTCTTGTCCTGTTCGTCGAACGACACGCCGCCGATCAGAAGCGCGATGTTGAGCTTGTGGTTCTTGCCGTATTTGACGAAGTTTTCCTCGACCTGAGCGGCGAGCTCGCGCGTCGGCTCCAGAATGAGCGTGCGCGGCATGCGAGCGCGGGCGCGGCCCTTTTCCAGCCTTGTGAGCATCGGCAACACGAAGGAGGCCGTCTTGCCGGTGCCGGTCTGGGCAATGCCCAGCACGTCCTTGCCCAGCAGGGCATGCGGAATGGCGCCCGCCTGGATCGGCGTCGGCTCGGTGTAGCCGGCGTCGGTGACTGCGGAAAGGACCTTCGGCGACAGGCCGAGGTCTGAAAAGGTCAACGCTTCTGGAGCGGTCGTGGTGTCTGAGGACAAGTGTTGTTGTCTTTGGCTGGTTCGGGGAAGCGCAACGGCGTCTAATGGCGTCTGTCGCGGCAAGCGCCACGCGCCTGCAAGATTGGTATTGCAATTAGGAGCAAGCCCTCGATTTGTCAACAGAAACGGGCAGCAATGGCACGATTGTGAAGTTGTAACCTTAATCGGGATGCTTAATCGACCTGTCGGTCGCAGCGCCGGCTCAATAGCGGAACTGTTCGGCGAGAATACGCTCGTTCCAGGAATGATTGGGATCGAACAGCAACGTTGCTGTCGCCGTTGGTGATTCTCGCACCGTCACCGAGGTCACGGCCTTGACCTCGGTATGGTCGGCGGCGGCGTTTACCGGCCGCTTTTCCGGCTCGCGGATGTCGAAGCGCACGGTCGCCTTGTTGGAGAGCAGCGCGCCGCGCCAGCGGCGCGGGCGAAACGGGCTGACCGGGGTCAGCGCCAGCAGCGGCGCGTCGAGCGGCAGGATCGGTCCATGCGCCGAAAGATTGTAGGCGGTGGACCCGGCCGGGGTTGCGATCATGACGCCGTCGCAGTTCAGTTCCTCAAGCCGGACCTGTTCGTCGACGGTGATGCGGATCTTGGCCGTCTGGTACGACTGGCGCCACAGCGCCACCTCGTTGATCGCCAGTGCTGAAATCGTTTCGCCTTCCGAGGTCACGGCCAGCATCTCCAGCGGGCGGATCGTTTCGGCGACGGCGGCCTCGAGACGCTCGGTGAGGCCACCGGAACGATACTCGTTCATCAGGAAGCCGATGGTGCCACGGTTCATGCCGTAGACCTTCTTGCCGGTCCCCATCGTGTCGCGCAGGGTCTGCAGCAGGAACCCGTCACCCCCAAGCGCAACGACGATCCCGGCCTCCTCGACGGAAGACTGGCCATAGCGCACCGACAGGCTTTCCAGCGCCGTCTTGGCGTCAGCGGTGTCGGACGAGACGAAGGCGATGCGGCTGGCGGCTTTGCTCATGGCTCCCCGATGACGACCGATTGGCAGCGGCCGGTTGCTGGGCCGCGCCAGCGCCGGGGTAGCATGGGCGGGGTACGTCTGCAAAGGGAGGTACCATCCCGGATGGCAACGCCATCCCGGATGATACGGCCATGCCGGTCGGCGGATGCGGGCATGCCGTTCGCGTATCATGTCAAAGGCTACGCGAATGTGATGGTTAAGACGGGCCTTAAAGTCTCGTAAAGCCGGATCGGTCATGTTAGCCGGCAGTGGATGGGTGGCGTGGGGGCTAGCCAGTCGAGGCCGACATATTGCCGGTAACACGCCTGATCATCGTCTTCCTGATGCTGGGAAGCTTCGCGCTGCTCTTTGCCGAACTGGTGCGCCAGTCCGAAGAGACGAGCTTCCGGCCGCAGCCCACGGCGTCGCGCTGTGGTGATGCAGCCGGGGCGCCATGCCCGCAAAGGGCGCTGTAGGCCTGAAATGTCCTGATCATCCTCGCGATGACGGGCAGCATCGGCGGTCGCTTCGATGCGCGACATCGCGCGGCAGTTTCTCTCCTTAAAAGCAGAGGCCGGTCGGCCGCCGCACGTTCCACTCGTGAAGGCTTGCTGTTTGCACTCGCGGCGCTTGGCGGTGTAGATGGGTGCATCGATTGGCGGAAAGGCTTTTGGGTAGCTCGCATCCGCTGTTGTTGGGAAACAAGCCCTGGGCTCGTTGACTGGCCGGTGTCTGGAGCGGGGGTTTTCCATGTCACGCAGCGTGTTGATCTCTGGCGGCTGCGGTTTCCTGGGCTCGCATCTGGTCGACCGTCTGTTGCGGCGAAGCGATCTGGAAAAGCTGGTCGTCGTCGACAATCTTTGGACCGGGACGCGAGACAACATCGCGCATGTCGCCGATCCGCGTTTCGATCTGCAGATTGCCGACGCCGAAAGCTTTTCATCCCTTCAGGGCTTCGATGAGATCATCCATCTCGCGTCGCCGGCGTCGCCGCTTTGGTACATGCGCGAGCCGGTACGCACGATCAAGGCCAATATCGGCGGCGCGCTCAATCTCCTGACGCTGCTCAAGCCCGGCGGTCGCTTCTGCTTCGCCTCGACCTCGGAAGTCTACGGCGACCCCCTGGTTTCACCGCAACCCGAGAGTTACAGGGGATCGGTGGACTGCACCGGTCCCAGGGCTTCCTATGATGAAAGCAAGCGCTGCACAGAGGCATTGCTGTTCGAGCAGCAGCGGGTCGGCGGGCTCGACATTCGCGTCGTCAGGATATTCAACACATATGGGCCACGAACCCGCATCGACGACGGACGCGCCGTCTCGAATTTTGCCATCCAGGCACTGACAACCGGGGTTCTGACGGTTTATGGCGACGGCTCCCAATCGCGCAGTTGGGGTTATGTCGACGATATCGTCGAGGGGCTGGAACGTTACTTCTGGCGCGACGGCATCTCGCATCGCGGTCCTCTGAAC
>NZ_RZQI01000588.1:0-3871 GCF_003998335.1 Mesorhizobium sp. M7A.F.Ca.CA.002.05.1.1
ACCGACGGCAGCGCCTAACCTTGCCGTTCCGCTGCAGAATAAACTCCGTCACTCATTTCGATGAGCCCGTCGCGATCAACCACCGAGATTTTTCCTCGACCCGCACGAATGTAGCCCATGCCTTCCAACGTCTGCAACGCGAGAGTGACGCCTGGTCGTCGGGTACCCAGCATCAGCGCCAGTTGCGCATGCGTAATCGGCAAAGGTTGTGGCAAGCGGTCCTGAAGCATCAGGAGCATTCGGGCGATTTTAGCGTCCGCTGTCTGTCGCGCGTTAGCGAAAGCCGATCCGGCAAACTGTGCCGCCAAGTCGTAGAAGTAGCGGATGACCAGCAGTCGCATGTTCGGGGAGCGCGCAAAAGCCTCAGTGAGCCGTCCCGCTTCTAGGGCATAGGCATCACAAGAGGTGAGAGCCACATAGTCATGTGCGGAAACCCCAACCCCGAAGGCGAGCGCGGCCCCGGTCATTCCTTCCTGTCCAACTAATGCGATGCCGGCGGCCCCGCTATTGTTATTTCTGGCAATTACACCTGCCACCCCGCTGCAAATGAAGTAAACAGATGAACTCACAGCGTCGGCAGTTTCGAAATGGTAGCCTGGGGGATAGGTCTGAAGCTTCAATTCGGGAATCAGGGCACTTTGGTCATCATGGAAGACCAAGGCGCTCAAAAGCCGGTTGAAAAACTCCGTCACCCGCTCCCCAATTCATTCTGGTGAACCTGCATCGTAATGCACAATCGCATCAAGGATCGTTCTATACAGGCTGTCAACTTCCCCGTCGATCTCATCGCGTTTTATGCCAACCGCTTTGGCGTCAGCGTCCATGGCGGATTCTCCAAGAAGGTAGCCAAAGCCGCCGTGAGTTCCGGCCGCGGGAGAAGGGCTAGTTCTCCTCATCGGAGTCGTGGCGCAGGTCCTCCTCGTCACGCATGGACTGAATGCTATTCTGCGTGTTCCTCGCATCCAACGCCGCTTGCAGTCTCGCCGCTGCGATTAGGATCCTATCGGGTACTGCTTCCGGTGGAGTAGGCATTTCCATAGGCGCATTAACATTTGTTAGTCGAAAATGTTCCCCCGGCGGGCATAGGGACCACCGGCCGCAGGAACCTTAGACGATCCTGATTGCCACTGGGTGCGTGATCTTTTGCACCGCCCCTAGAACAGGTCCTCGAAGTCAGCAGGGCTGCCCCTGGTGCGCCGACGAACGACAATTTCCAGACCGAGGGAAGAAAGCGTTACCATCAAGGTTCGCAGCTGCACTGCAGGCTTTCCGGCCTCAAGGTGCGATATTGTGCCCTGGCGGAGGTGCACTCGATCTCCAAGCGCCTCTTGCGTAAGCCCTGCTTTCCGACGGGCGCGCCGCAGGATTGCGCCGATCTGCTTTTCATTGCGCGCTATCGCGTCAAGCATCATGGTCCTCCGAATACGCGAATGCGTATAAAATGGTGATATACGCGATGGCGTATAAAATGCCAAATTAGAGAAAAGGCGTCCAAGGTGTCGATCGGACCGGCATTGATGACGGGTGCCAGTTCCTCGACGAACTCCGGCAAGCTGCACGGCGGCGACCTGATCGTGTGCACTACAGTGTACTAAATGATTTGAGACAATGGATATCGCCCGTTTTCTTTAATCAGCAAATTCGCCCCGTGTTACTCTCCCTTAATACCGTCGGACGGTATTAAGGAGCGCCGGCGATGCCCGAACTCTCGACTGCTCTTCGCGTCCCGGCAGCGCAATACCTTCGCATGTCAACCGACCATCAGCGGTATTCACTCGATAATCAAAGAGCGGCCATTTCGGAGTATGCCGAGATGAGAGGCTTTGCCGTTGTCCGCACGTATGCCGACGCAGGCAAGAGCGGCCTAAGTCTGAAAGGGAGGGACGGACTACAGCAACTGCTCGCGGATGTCGTGACTGGTCAGGGCGGCTTTTCCGTGATCCTCGTCCTGGATGTCAGCCGGTGGGGACGATTCCAGGATACGGACCAGGCCGCGCACTATGAATTTATCTGCCGCGATGCAGGCATCAATGTCCACTACTGCGGGGAACCGTTCGACAATGACGGCAGCATGGTCGCCAGCATCGTAAAGAACCTGAAGCGGGTAATGGCGGCCGAGTACAGCCGCGAACTTTCCGCCAAAATCTACAGAGCGCAAATTCAGCAAGCTTGCCTCGGATTTAAACAGGGCGGCCCCGTGCCTTATGGCATCAGACGCTTTTTGGTTAGCCATGACGGAACGCCGCGATTGTTCCTCGGGCCGGGCGACCGCAAGGGGCTCAAATCAGACCGCGTAGTTTTTATGCCTGGACCTGACGAGGAGCTCAAAATAGTACGGCGAATTTTTCGCATGTTTCTCGCGCAGAAACAAAGCATTGCGAACATCGCCAAGACATTGAATGACGAAAAGATACCGTCGACGGATGGCGACTTATGGCGTTGGGGACGGGTCAAAGGCGTGTTGCGAAACGAGTTGATGACAGGATACTACGTCTTCAACCGGACCAACCACAAAATGAAAAATCCGGTGCGCCGCAACCCTCCTGATCTTTGGGTCCGGACCAGGGTGATGGAGCCTATTATTGAACCTAAAACATTTGCCCGAGTGCAGCGGGAATTCAGCTTGGGACGGGTCTTTGCCCTCCGAGACCCCGACATGATCAGAAATCTGAAGTGCCTCTTACGAGAGAAAAAGAAGCTCTCGCAGGCGATAATCAACAATTGCCCCTACACACCCTCGGCGCATGCATATTGGGTGCACTTCGGGAGCCTACAGGCCGCCTATAAGGCGGCTGGGTTCATATGTCCGCCAACCGGCCAACGAGGTAAATACTACTCGGATGACGATCTGCTAGATGGCATCCGCCGATTGCACGCAAAGTTCGGCTACATCACAATCGCTTTGATCGACAAGGACCGCCACCTCCCAAATCACAAACTTTTCATCAAGCGTTTCGGGTCGGTTGTGAACGCCTATGGCCTAGCTGGCTTTCCTACGACAACGAGCGAAAGTATCTCGGCAGCCCGACAGCGAACTGCCGCTCGGCGCCGGAACGCGCATGCTGCTCGGCCGACAGCATCCTCAGAGTGATCGAAGCCTTGAGGAAGCAGTGACGGGCCGGCCAAGGCTGTACGTCCATGGCCAACATCCCCTCCATTAGTTGCCTCCTAGCGGCCGAGCGGTTGCCGGGAGAGCGAGACCAGCTCGGCCTCATCGGTCACGCCGGCCATGAAGTTCGCAATGATCCGGGATGCGATGGAGTCGCGGGCATCCGTCGACTGGCCATCAAGCTTCAACTGCTCAAAGACGCGGCCCAACAGCGCCAGTTCCGACGGCTGCAAGACACCGGCTTCAGTCGCTTTCCGTCGAATCGGCATTGATCGCACCTCCCCGAAGTCCGTGTAGAATGCCGCAGACGCCCTTTAAACGCAAAATGCGCGACCTACGCCAAGTCATTTGGCACGAACAGCCAAAGCACAGGCCTCTGCTCGTTGTGGTGGAGTAGACCTTTATACCAAACATTGGCCGGAACGGACACTGCGGCCTGTCCGTCAACCTGACATCCAAGATGCCAGCAGCAGGGCGCACAAGGATGACACCAAAGCAGCGGCCGCAATAAGCACCCCTGCGCGCTGCCACCCCGTCGGTAGCTCGTGTCCCAATCCATTGGGCCGCCGATTATCATTCATGGGCAGCAGAAAAATAGGTTCCGCTAGTTCTTGCCGCTGGGGCCAGGACCGCGACCAACGCCGTTTCGAAGGCGTTGCGATGATCTCACCAGTTTGCATGCGCTCTCCGTGATGAATACCCGCCACGCCAAGCGAGCCGTGGCGGGTAATCAACCAACCGACGATGAGGGGACTGTTGAAC
>NZ_RZQI01000589.1:0-3868 GCF_003998335.1 Mesorhizobium sp. M7A.F.Ca.CA.002.05.1.1
ATCCGGCACTGTCCGGCATGCCGGCCTTCCTGACGCCGAAGCCCGGCCTGAACTCCGGCTTCATGATCCCGCAGGTGACGGCGGCGGCGCTCGTTTCGGAGAACAAGCAGAAAGCCTATCCGGCCAGCGTCGATTCGATCCCCACCTCGGCAAACCAGGAAGACCATGTTTCGATGGCCGCGCACGGTGCGCGCCGGCTGATCGGGATGGTCGAGAACGCCACCGCCGTGATCGGCATCGAATTGCTGGCCGCGGCCCAAGGCTGCGATTTCCATGCGCCGCTGGCCTCGAGCGACGCCCTGGAGGCAGTGCGTAAGCTGGTCCGGGCCGAAGTGCCGCATCTCGACAATGACCGCCATTTCCACCCCGATATGGAAAAAGCCATCGCCATGGTGCGCAGCGGTGCGACCATCGTGGCCGCCGGCGGCGTGGCTCTGCCGTCGATTTCCGGAGCGATGTGATGGCAAGCGCGCCCTGGCTGACGGTCACGCCCGGCACAGCCCCGTTGCTGGTGTCGATCCCGCACACCGGCATCGACCTCGCCGGCCTTGAGAATCGGCTGGTCTCGCCCTGGCTCGGCCGCCGCGACTGCGATTGGTGGATCGATAATCTCTATGACTTTGCTGCCGGCCTCGGGGCGACGGTGGTGCACACCGCGATCTCGCGCACCGTCATCGACGTCAACCGCGATCCCTCCGGCGCCTCGCTTTACCCCGGCCAGGCGACGACCGGCCTTTGCCCGACCGAGACTTTCGATGGCGATCCGCTCTATCGCGAGGGCGAAGAACCGGGGCCGTCGGAGATCGACGAGCGTCGCGAGAAATTCTTCGTGCCCTACCATGCCGCCTTGCAGGTCGAGATCGACCGGTTGCGTGGCCTGCACGAAAAGATCGTCCTCTATGACTGCCACTCGATCCGTTCAGTGATGCCGCGCCTGTTTGAAGGCACGCTGCCGGTTTTCAACCTCGGCACCAATGACGGCAGGAGCGCCGATCCGACGCTGCAGGCGATGGTCGGCCAGATCATGGCCGAAACCGGTGAAACCTTTGTCATCAACGGCCGCTTCAAGGGCGGCTGGATCACACGCCATTTCGGCCAGCCGCAACAAGGCGTGCATGCGCTGCAGATGGAACTCTCCAATCGCGGCTATATGCGCGAGCCCGATGGCAAGGGTACGCCGGACAACTGGCCGGTGCCTTACGATGCCGAGTTTGCCGCACCGATCCGCGCCACGCTGCGGAAAATCCTCGAGACTGCGACGTCCTGGGCGCGCGTCTGACATCAGGCCTTTTATGGAGTGACGCCATGAACAATCCTCGCCACAACATCCGCGAAGTCCGCAGCCCGCGCGGCACCGAAATCAGCGCGCGCTCCTGGCTGACGGAAGCGCCGCTGCGCATGCTGATGAACAATCTCGACCCGGATGTTGCCGAAAATCCCAACGAGCTGGTCGTCTATGGCGGCATCGGCCGGGCGGCGCGCACCTGGAACGACTTTGACCGCATCGTCGCCTCCTTGAGGACGCTGGCCGATGACGAGACTTTGCTGGTCCAGTCCGGCAAGCCGGTTGGCGTGTTCCGGACCCACCCGGACGCCCCGCGCGTGCTGATCGCCAACTCCAATTTGGTGCCGCACTGGGCGAATTGGGAAAAGTTCAACGAGCTCGATAAGAAGGGCCTGATGATGTACGGCCAGATGACGGCCGGCTCGTGGATCTACATCGGCACGCAAGGCATCGTGCAAGGCACCTACGAGACCTTCGTCGAGGCCGGCCGCCAGCACTATGGCGGCAATCTCAAGGGAAAATGGATACTGACCGGCGGTCTCGGCGGCATGGGTGGCGCCCAGCCGCTCGCCGCCGTCATGGCCGGCGCCTGCTGCCTGGCGATCGAATGCAACCCGGACTCGATCGATTTCCGCCTGCGCACCCGCTACGTCGACGAGCGCGCCGACACGCTCGACGAGGCGCTGGAAAAGATCGAACGCTGGACCAAGGCCGGGGAGGCGAAGTCGGTCGGCCTGCTTGGCAATACGGCCGACATCGTGCCGGAGATGTTCAGGCGTGGCATTCGCCCCGATATGGTCACCGATCAGACCTCGGCGCATGATCCCATCAACGGCTACCTGCCGAAGGGCTGGACGATGGCCGAGTGGCGCGAGAAGCGCGTCAGCGACCCCAAGGCGGTCGAGAAGGCGGCACGCGCCTCGATGCGCGAACATGTCGAGGCGATGGTGGCGTTCTGGAACGCCGGCGTGCCGACGCTCGACTACGGCAACAACATCCGCCAGGTGGCCAAGGAGGAGGGGTTCGAGAACGCCTTTGCCTTCCCCGGTTTCGTGCCGGCCTATATCCGTCCGCTGTTCTGCCGCGGCATCGGGCCGTTCCGCTGGGCAGCCCTTTCCGGCGATCCTGAGGATATCTACAAGACCGACGCCAAGGTGCGCGAACTGACGCCCGGCAACACCCATCTGCACAACTGGCTCGACATGGCGCGCGAGCGCATCGCCTTCCAGGGCCTGCCGGCGCGCATCTGCTGGGTCGGCCTTGGCGACCGCCACAGGCTCGGACTCGCTTTCAACGAGATGGTGGCCAAGGGTGAGCTGAAGGCGCCTGTCGTCATCGGCCGCGATCACCTCGATTCCGGCTCGGTCGCCTCGCCGAACCGCGAAACGGAATCCATGAAGGACGGCTCGGACGCTGTCTCCGATTGGCCGCTGCTCAACGCGTTGCTCAACACGGCGTCCGGCGCCACCTGGGTGTCGCTGCACCATGGCGGCGGCGTCGGCATGGGTTTCTCGCAGCACGCCGGCATGGTCATCGTCGCCGACGGCACGCCGGACGCCGCAAGGCGCCTGGAGCGGGTGTTGTGGAACGACCCGGCGACCGGTGTCATGCGCCACGCCGATGCCGGCTACGAAATCGCCGTCGAATGCGCCAAGGAGCACCAGCTCAATTTGCCCGGCATTCTCGGCTGATTGGCTGAGCCGATGCGTGTTCTGCGGGCAGCCGAATACCGGTCGATGCCGTGGAAGAACGGCGGCGGCGTGACGACGGAAATCGCCGTCTCGCCCACGGGTGCCGGGTTCGACGATTTCGACTGGCGCGTCTCGATGGCGCGTGTCGAATTGAGCGGGCCGTTCTCGCAATTCGCCGGCATCGATCGCACCCTTGCCGTGCTCGAAGGCGAGGGCATCGTCCTCGAGATTGCCGGCCACCCGCCGACATCCATAAACAGGACGACCGCCCTGTTTTCTTTCCCGGCCGACGTGCAGACCTCGGCTGCGCTGATCGGCGGGCCGATCACCGATCTCAATGTCATGACCCGCCGAAGCCGGGTGACGCATTCGGTCGAACGCCTGGTGATTTCGGCCCCCGTGGAAGTCCGGACTGAAGCCGGCACAACGCTCATCCTATGCTTGGACGGCGACGTCAGCGTGCCCGCCGCTGAACCGGTCCGCCTCGGTCCGCTCGACACGCTGCTGTCCGGTCCGGTCAGCACCGGCCTGCTCGTCCAACCCGCCCATGAGGCAACGCTGTTCGTGATCCGGATCGGCTCTGTCGCCGGCAACGATTAACGCTTGTTTCCAAACATGATCGCGGCACCGGCGAAATATAGCGTAAGCTGCTGGCGGCATCACGAAAAAGCCTGAATCCTCTCCGCCGATCTGGCCTGGCGGGAAGTGGGGTGCTTGTCTTTGAGTTTTGCTGAGAGACGACGCCCTGTCGTGGTGCGGAAACAAACTTTCGGCAAGTGGGGTTTATGCAACCAATTGCATTTGAACCGGTTTTAGGGCCATTGCCGTGGCGGTGACGCCGCTCAGTGCCCGCTTACGGAATTTTCAATGAATATTCAGACGAATCCTGCCC